>NZ_JANKOG010000015.1:0-212329 GCF_024656005.1 Burkholderia sp. SCN-KJ | reverse complement strand
GGGCTACAAAGGCTGGAGCAGCCCGCGCTGATCGCGCGACGCGACCCGCGATTCCTGGCGGCGCCGGTCGGCGCCGGTCGGTGCGGGTCGATGCGGGTCGGTGCCGCGCGCGGACACCGGCCCTACCCGTCCGTTCACCCCAACCGCCGCACCGCCGCGCGACACGCCGCGGCACATGGTCTCGACACAACGACGACGTTCCCCCGCCGTGCCGTATTCGGCGAAGCGCTGACCGACTTCATCCGTGATGACGCGCGGCATTGGCGCAGCGTCGCCGGCGGTTCATGCTGGAACGTGGCGCGCGCCCGCGCGCGGCTCGGCGTGCCGACCGCCTTCGCCGGCACGGTCAGCCGCGCTGATTCGGCGGCACGGGAAAACACCTGGCGAAGCATGCGCGCCGCCCAGTCACGCACCACGCTTCCCGCCGTTACCGCGCGCCTGCAGCAGTTGCAGGCTCTCGTCGACACTCAGTTCGGACATCGCATCGTCGCGCAGCGTATCGTCGGTCGCGCGGCGCAGCGCATGCAACGCGTGCTCCTTGAGCCGCACGATCGCGAACTGCAGCCCGCGTGCCGCGCATTCGGCGGCGAACGTGCGCAACGACTCGATCGTCGTGCCGTCGACGTCCGGCGTTTCCTCGAGACTCAGCATCACGGTATGCGTGTCGGGCGCGGCCTTCATCAGCGCGCGCACGCGATTGAGCATCCGGTCCGCGTTCGCGAAAAACAGCTGCGCCTCGGGCCGCACGATCAGCACACCGGGGATCGGCTTCGCATCGGCGTGATTCGCGACGTCGACGAAATCGTGGCCGTCGCGCAGCCGGCCGAGTACGCTCACGTTCGGCTCCGACAACTTGCGCAGCGTCAGCAGCAGGTTCACGCCGATGGCCGCGAGCAGCCCGTGCAGCACGCCGAGCACGAGCACCGCGAGCAGCGCGGCGATCACGACGAGCCGGTCGCGATGCCAGACCCAATACGGCCGGAACACCGACGGATGCAGCGAGTGGCTGACCGCGAAGATCACGATCGCCGCGAGCACGGGCTCCGGCGTGCGCGCGAGTTGCGGCAGCAGCAGCCACACGATCAGCGCGACCACGCCGGCCGCCCACAAGCCCGCGAAACGCGACTGCGCGCCGGCCGCCTCGTTCGCGGACGTCGCCGAATAGCCCGCGCCGACCGGCATTCCGTGCAGCAGCCCCGACACGAGGTTCGCGCAGCCGATCGCGACCAGGTCGCGGTTCGCCGACACGCTGTCGCCGTGCTTCAGCGCGAAGTTGCGAATCGATCCGTACGACTCCGCATACAGGATCAGCATCAGCGCGAAGGCGAGCTCGACCGTCTGCATCCATGCGTTCCGGTCGAGATGCGGCAGCCCGAATTCGAGATGCCGGAAATCGATGTGTCCGACGATCGCGATCCCGTAGTGCTGCCAGTCGAGCACATAGCCGGCCGCGATCGACAGCACGATCACGACGAGCGTCGCGGGCACGCGCGAGCGCCGCCCGAGCACGAACAGCAGCGCGAGCGCGGTCGCGCCGAGCGCGACGCTCGCGAGGTTTGCATGCGGTGCGCCGGTGACGAGGTCGAGCGCGACGCGCGGCGCATCGCTGTGCTGCACGGAGATCGCGAGAATCTTCGGCAGCTGCTTGATGACGATCGTCAGCGCCAGGCCGAACGTGAAACCGCGCAGGACCGGACGCGCGACGAAATCCGACATGCCCCCGAGCCGCGCGACGCCCGCCAGGATGAACAGCACGCCGGTCATCGCGACGAGCGCGGCCGCGAGCGCGAGCTGCGCGGCAAGCGCCATCCCCGACTCGGCCAGCACGGTCGCGGCGAGCACGGCCGCCGACGACGACGTCGACGACACGATCGCAAAGCGACTGCTGCCGGCCAGCGCATAGACGACGAGCCCCGACAGCAGCGCGATCAGACCGGCCTGCGGCGGCAGGTTGGCGAGACCCGCGTACGCGACCGCCTCGGGAATCAGCAACCCGGCGATCGACAGGCCGGCCAGCGCATCGAGGCCGATGCGCTGCGTGGGCGGCGGTGGCGCCGCATTGAGTGCAGCAAAATGCTCGGGATGCTGCAAGCCGGCATCCGGACGGGTCGGGGCAGTCGTCATGAGGCGGTAGGCGCCGGGGTGCGGGTCAGGGTTTGACGGCGATGACACCCGACCAGCCGGGCAGATAGCGCGCGTCCTGCTCGTGTGCGCGGCGCAGCGAGATGTCGAGCGCCTTCGCGAAGTTCTTGCGGATCTGGTCGAGCGTCACGTGTTGGCGCAGGTAGTCGGCCCACAGGAATTCGCTGAACGGCGTCGCATCCTTCGCGTAGCCGCCGGCCGTGCGCAACTCGCCCGCGAGGCTTCGGTACGGATCGTCCTCGAGCCCCGTCAGCGCCTTCGGCAGTTGTGCGTAGTCGCGACGCGAGCCGTCCACGCCGAACGGATGCACCCACTGGTTGTGTTCCATCATCCGCCAGAAGATCGTGTCGTCGAGCCAGGACAGATCCTTCAGCAGCATCGCGTTCACGCGCGCCTCCCCTTCCTCGATCAGCGCCAGGCCGAGATGGTGATGGTCGGTGATGTAGTGCAGCCCGCCCGGGCCGAGGACGGCCGGAAACCAGTGCGAGTCGATCGCGGCCTTGCGCGCGCGCTTGCCGAGCGCCTTCCAGTGCTTGCGCTTCGCTTTCACTTCACGATAGCCGACCGTCATTTGCGTCGGACGCAGTGCGTCGAGCCGGACGGGAATGAGATGAACGTCGTTGCCGAGTGCCATGGTCGTACCCCATGTTACGAATTTCCGGCAACGATACTCCTGATCGTGCGAGCCGTTAATACGTCGCGACCTCGATGCGCGTGCGCTTGACCATCCCTGACATCCGGTCGCGCCCGCACGCGACGCTATGCACGCAGGTCGTCGCGCTCGAGACGATGGCGAACGTAGGGAATGCCGTCGTGAACGACGCTCACGCGCCGCATCCCGAGCTTGCGCGCGACGTTCAGCGAACCCGAGTTCGCCTCCGCGATATCGGCGATCACGCGCGGCAGCCGCACGGTGTCGAACGCGTGACGCACGACGGCCGCCGCGGCCTCGCACGCGATGCCGCGCCCCCACGCCGCGCGCACGAGCCGCCAGCCGATCTCGACGTCGCGCGCGCCGTCCGCATAATCGGGAATCAGCAGGATCCAGCCGATGAACGCGTCGGGCGCGGCCTTCTCGAAGATCGACCAGTAACCGAGGCCCGGCGGATAGGCGCACGTGATCCGGTGCGTGACGAAGCGGCGATGTTCGTCGGGGTCGTGCCACGGGCCCGCGATGTAGCGCGTGACCTCGGGATCGCGATCCATCGCGATGCTCGCGTCGAGGTCGGCCAGCACGCGCGGGCGCAGCCACAGCCGCGCGCTCTCCAGGACGGGCAGCGCGGCAACGGACGGTTCGGTCATCGGGACTCCTGATTCGGTGGCGATGCGCATCGCGTGCATTACGTATCTGATACAAAAAACCTTCCGGAATGATACAGACGACTGTCGCTCGTCACGCGCACGTTCATTTCCGTTTTCTCAACAGTTCATTTCGTAGGGATTATTCCTGATTCGCGGCTATCGCGCCCCACATCGCACGGCGCCGCGGCCTACACTCGATCCATGCCCCCGCGCCGCGCGCCAGCCGGGCCGGCATCCGCCGGCAGAGTGTGCGCACAAGCCAACGAGGAGACCTCGGACATGAGCTGGACCCGCGAACAACGCAACGTCACGATCGCCGCCTACCTGGGCTGGACACTCGACGCGTTCGATTTTTTCCTGATGGTCTTCGTGCTGAAGGACATCGCCGCCGAATTCGCGTCGACGATCCCCGCCGTCGCGTTTGCGCTTACGCTCACGCTCGCGATGCGCCCGATCGGTGCGCTGATCTTCGGGCGACTCGCCGATCGTTTCGGCCGCCGTCCGACGCTGATGGTCAACATCGCGTGCTATTCGCTGCTCGAGCTCGCGTCGGGCTTCGCGCCGAGCCTCACCGCGCTGCTTGTGCTACGCGCGCTGTTCGGCATCGCGATGGGCGGCGAGTGGGGCGTCGGCTCCGCGCTGACGATGGAAACCGTACCGACCCATGCGCGCGGCTTCGTGTCGGGCCTGCTGCAGGCCGGCTATCCGAGCGGCTACCTGCTCGCGTCCGTCGTGTTCGGCCTGCTCTACCAGACCATCGGCTGGCGCGGGATGTTCATGGTCGGCGTGCTGCCTGCGCTGCTCGTGCTGTACGTGCGCACGCACGTGCCCGAATCGCCGGCCTGGAAGCAGATGGAGAAGCGCCCGCGCCCGAGCCTCGGCGCCACGCTGCAGCAGAACTGGAAGCTCACGATCTACGCGATCGTGCTGATGACCGCGTTCAACTTCTTCTCGCACGGCACGCAGGATCTCTACCCGACCTTCCTGCGCGAACAGCATCACTTCGATCCGCACACCGTGTCGTGGATCACGATCGTGCTGAACATCGGTGCGATCGTCGGCGGCCTGTCGTTCGGCGCGATCTCGGAGCGGATCGGCCGCCGCCGCGCGATCTTCATCGCCGCGCTGATCGCGCTGCCGGTGCTGCCGCTGTGGGCGTTCTCGAGCGGCCAGCTCGCGCTCGCCGCCGGCGCGTTCCTGATGCAGATCTCGGTACAGGGTGCGTGGGGCGTGATCCCCGTCCACCTGAACGAGATCTCGCCCGACGAGATCCGTGCGACCTTCCCCGGCGTCGTCTACCAGCTCGGCAACCTGCTCGCGTCGGGCAACGCGACGATGCAGGCATCGCTCGCGGTCTCCCAGGGCAACAACTACAGTTTCGCGCTGGCGCTCGTGGCCGGCATCGTCGCCGTCGTGATCGCCGTGCTGATCCTGTTCAGCCGCGAACGGCGCGGCATCGACATGACGCAATCGGTCAATACGCGTACCACCGTTGGCTGAAGCCGCGCATTGCCGCGACGCACCATCGCGCGTGCCCCGTCCCGCCTGGGCCGCGCGACATGCTTTCCGCATTCGCACATCGAACTAGAGGAATTTGTCCAGATTCCGCGCTTGCCCGCGCCGCACGCGTTTTTTTATCTTAATAAAAACGGCTGTTTGAATCAGATAATCAAATCACCTGTTCGCGGCCGGGCAACCGGCATTGGGAGGCGGGACATGGCAGTCAGTCAGGAGGGGCGAGCGTCCGCGGGACGACCGTCCGGGACGCGGTCATCCGGCAATCGGCAGGCCGGCGGGACGAAGGCGCGCATTCTCGATGCGGCCGAGGACCTGTTCATCGAACATGGCTTCGAAGCGATGTCGATGCGGCAGATCACGTCGCGCGCGACGGTGAACCTCGCCGCGGTCAACTACCACTTCGGCAGCAAGGAAGCGCTGATCCACGCGATGCTGTCGCGCCGGCTCGACCAGCTCAACCTGGAACGCCTCGGCATCCTCGACCGCTTCGATGCGCAGCTCGGTGCGCACATCACCTGCGAGCACGTACTCGGCGCGATGTTCATTCCCGCGCTGAAGGCGTCGCGCGACCCCGAGCGCGGCGGCCCCGCGTTCCTCCGGCTGATCGGCCGCGCGTACACCGATCCGTCGCCGTTCGTGCGCAACTTCCTGACCGCGCACTATGCGAGCGTCGCCGGCCGCTTCTTCGATGCGTTCCAGCGCGCGCTGCCGCATCTGCCGCGCACCGAGCTCGGCTGGCGGCTGCACTTCGCGATCGGCGCGCTGTCCGGCGCGCTGGCCGGTGCCGAAACCGAAAGCCTGATCGACGAATTCTCGCAAGGCCGCACGATGAACGACGTGCAGATGATCGCGCGGCTGTCCTCGCTGATCGTCGCCGCGCTGAAGGCGCCGATGCCCGACAGCGCGCAGTTGTCGATCTTCGCGGCCGTGCTCGACGATGCGGGCGCGAGCGAAGCGTTCGGGCTGTCGTCGAGCACGGCTGCTGCCGATACGGCGACGGCGCCTTCGGCGAGCTGATCGCACCAGGCCGCGCAGGCGGCGTTTCACGATTTGGGCGGCCCGGGCCGGCGTTGATGCGCGGGCCCGGGCCGAACGAATGTCATGCGGCGGGAGCCAAGGCAGGCTTGCTTTCGTCGACGAAAAGCATGGGTACGAGTAAGCGCTGAAGTGCCAACTCTCACCGACCGCGAAGCATGGGGTACGAGTAAGCGCTAAAGCGCTAACTCTCACCGACCGCGAAGCATGGGGTACGAGTAAGCGCTAAAGCGCTAACTCGTACCGACACCGGAGACACATCATGGCCTCATCCGCAGCAACCGCAGCGGCCCAGCTCCCGCCTAACAGCGACGGCATCTGGTACGCGTCGTATCCGCCCGGCGTGCCGCACGAGATCGACGTCACGCAATACGCATCGCTCGTGCAGTTCTTCGACGAATGCACGACGCGCTTCGCCGACCGGGTCGCCTACGTGAGCGCCGGCGCATCGATGACCTACCGCACGCTCGCGCAGAAAGTCGATGCGTTCGCGTCGTATCTGCAAAGCACCGGCGTAAAACCTGGCGACCGCGTCGCGATCATGCTGCCGAACACGTTCCAGTACCCGGTCGCGCTGTTCGGCACGCTGAAGGCCGGCGCGATCGTCGTCAACGTCAATCCGCTCTATACCGCGCGTGAACTCGCGCACCAGTTGAAGGACAGCGGCGCGCAGACGATCGTCGTGTTCGAGAACTTCGCGCGCACGCTGCAGGACGCGCTGCCGGAAACGCAGGTGCAGAACATCATCGTCACCGCGCTCGGCGACCTGCTCGCCGACGGCTTCAATGCGAAGGGACGCCTGATCAATTTCGTGCTGAAGCACGTGAAGAAGCTCGTGCCGGCCTACAACCTGCCGCAGGCGATCCGGCTGCGCTCCGCCCTCGCGCTCGGCGCACGCGGCAAACCGCAGCCGGTGCAGACGACCCGCGACGATCTCGCGTTCCTGCAGTACACCGGCGGCACGACCGGCGTCGCGAAAGGCGCGATGCTCACGCACGGCAACCTGATCGCGAACCTGCTGCAAGCGAAGGCGTGGATCGCCGACCAGGTGTCGGGCGACGTCGAGACCGTGCTGACGCCGCTGCCGCTCTATCACATCTATTCGCTGACGGTGAACGCATTCATCTTCATGGGGCTCGGCGGGCGCAACATCCTGATCGCGAACCCGCGCGACATGAACATGGTGATGAAGATCATCCGCAACGAAACGTTCACCGGGATCACCGGGATCAACACGCTGTACAACGCGTTCCTCGACAACGAGGAATTCTGCAAGCGCGACTTCTCGAAGCTCAAGCTCGCGATGGCGGGCGGCATGGCGATGCAGCGCGCAGTCGCGGAGCGCTTTCAGCAAGTCACAGGCCGGCCGGTCGTCGAAGGCTACGGGCTCACCGAATGCTCGCCGATCGTCACGATGAATCCGGTGAACCTGAGCGACATGGCCGGGTTCAGCGGCTCGATCGGCCTGCCGGCCCCGTCGACACTCGTGCGCTTTCGCCGCGAGGACGGCACCTGGGCCGCCGTCGGCGAGCCGGGCGAGCTGTGCGTGCACGGCCCGCAGGTGATGCGCGGCTACTGGCAGCGGCCCGACGAAACCGCGAAGGTGATCGACGCCGACGGCTGGCTCGGCACCGGCGACATCGGCGTAATGGACGAGCGCGGCTTCATCCGCCTCATCGACCGCAAGAAGGACATGATCCTCGTGTCGGGTTTCAACGTGTATCCGAACGAGATCGAGGAAGTGCTGGTCATGCATCCGGGCATCAGCGAAGCCGCTGCGATCGGCATCCCGGACGAAGTACAGGGCGAACGGATCAAGGTGTTCGTCGTGCGCCGCGACCCGACGCTGACGGTCGACGACGTGCTCGCGCACTGCCGCAAGAACCTGACCGGCTACAAGATGCCGAAATTCGTCGAGTTCCGCGATGCGCTGCCGCAGACCAACGTCGGCAAGATCCTGCGCCGCGCGCTGCGCGACGAGGAACTCGCCAGGATCAAGGCCGCGAAGCAAGGCTGAACGATCCAATGCGCCCGGAGACGCTGTCGATGAACGAAGGAACGAAGCGCCGCGCGCGGTACGCCGCCGCGGCACTCGCATGCGTGCTGTCGCTCGCACAAGCCGGCCTGCACGCCGAGGAAATCGCCGATACCGCACGAGACGTACGGCCATCTCGGCGGCCTGCTCGGCAAGATTCCGTTGTGGACGGCGCTCGACGGCGCACTCGCGCGTGCGCAGTCGAATCACCAGGTGAAGGATCTCGGCACCGAGTTCATCACGAACCTGTACCTGACCGAAGGAAGGAAATACCAGGAAGCCGGCGTGCAGCGGCCGACCCAGGTGGAGGCGAAGACGATCGGCGGCGTGCGCGTCGTCGCGCTCACCTACGAGACGCCGACCGGCCGGCCGCAGTTCTACGCGAAAAAGGAAATCCTCGGGCTCGACCTGCACGCGCCCTACTTCAGGACCATCGAGTCCTATGACAACGACGGCAGGATCTTCGAACGGATCGTCATCGAGAAAATCGCGCCGGCGACGCTCGACGAATCCGCGTTCGACCCGAAGAACCCGGACTACGCGTTCTGATCGTAACCGGCGCCGGCGCTACGCACGTCGCGCTCAATCATCATCGTCGTCGTGATGATGCTTGTGCCAATGCTTGTAATAGTGCTTGCGCCATTTCCGGTAGCCGTCGTCGTCCTCGTCGCCATAGTAGCCGTATCCGTAACCCGGATAAGCGACCACCGCAGGCTGCGGCGCCACATAGACCGGTGCCGGCTCGACATAGACCGGCGCGACCGGCACGCCGATGCCCACTGACAGGTCGACCCGCCCCGCCATTGCACTGCCGGAAGCGAGCAACGCCACACTCCCGATCCACACCGCCAATCCCCTCTTGTTCATGTTCCCCTTCCCGGATCCGCCGGCCTGCCCGGCATGCGCGTGGAATGTAATCCCGGCGCGCGCCGCCAGGTGCTACGCCATTGCGAGATTCGTAACGCGACGTAACGAAACGGCCTAGCCATTTGACCGAATCGCGAAAATGCACGGGAACGTCTATAGTGGGTTACGGTTCGACACAATCACGACTGCGCGCTGGTGGAACGAACAGGGTAAAATCCCGCCAAACACTTGGTGGGCAACCACGCCACACACACGCACAACATATTCTCTGACGCAGGCTCCTGCCGCACCTCAATGGCCAATCCCGCAGAATCCCATCCGCAAAACGACTTCATCAATTCGGCGCGCAAGGAACGTAAGCGTGTTGAAATCTATCTCGTCAACGGCATTCGTCTGACGGGATGTATCGAGTCGTTCGACCAGTACCTGGTGATGCTGCGCACCCCCGTGGGTCTGCAAGGCATCTACAAGCGTGCGATTTCCACGATCCAGCTCGACACGGGCGGCTCGCGCCCGGGCGGCGGCGGTCCCCGCGGCCCGCGGCCCGGCGGTCGGCCGGGCGGCCGCGAAGGCGGCGGCCACAGCCCGTACGGCTCGCACGGCGGCCCCCGCGAATCGCGTGGCGACGGCGGCTACGGCTCGCGCGAGCCGCGTGAAGGCTACGGTTCCCGTGAACCGCGCGAGGGTTATGGCGCGCCGCGCGAGCCCCGCGAAGGCTATGGCGCCCCGCGCGAAAGCTACAGCGCACCGCGCGATGCCGGCGACGCATCGGGCAACACGTCGCCGTCCGACGCACGCGGCGGCAACGGGCCGGTGATCGTCACGCGCCGCCGGCGAATCGTGCCGGACGGCCAGTAAAACAAAAGGGCAAGCCAGGCGGCTTGCCCTTTTTTCTGGCGGATCGGCGCGGCATGTCGCCGCACCGGCCGTGCCGTGATCGCTCAGTGTGCCGTCGTCGGCAAACCTGCGTCGGCCTCCCGCTGCAGCGAACGCACCTGCTGCTGCAACGCGCGCAGTTGCGACTGAAGCGCCGCCTGTTGCGCCTGCAGCGCCGCCGTTTCGTTGCGGACGCTCTTCTGGCGATCCGCGACCGCCGCCTGCTGCTCGCGGGCGATCGAGATATCGGCCTGCAGACGCCGCGCCCGCTCCTGCGCGACTTCGATCTGCCGGTCCGTCTGCACCTTCTGCGACTCCAGCTTCGCCGCACGCAGCTCGTTGACGGACAGCCGTTCCGCCTGACGCGAGAAATCGCGATAGATCGCTTCCGCCCGCGATTCGTCGTAAGTCTTGATCACGCGCCAGAACGCCTTCTGCTGGAACAGCGCGACGAAATAGCAACCGTCCTTCACGCTGAACAGCTGGCTGGCGCCGTAGCTGCCGTTATAGCTGGTGCGCATTTCCGTCAGCGAATGCGCCTGGATCTGGCGCTGCAGTTCGTCAACCGTGCTCTGCCCCGTCGTCTCGCCTGCCTGCGGCTGTATCGAGGTTTGAACCTGCTGATCGATCATCGGAATCGCCGCCACCGGTGCCGACGCCTGCTGTACCGCCGGCGATGCATTGCCCGCCAATCCCTGCGCGAACGCACCCTGCATGGCTCCCATCATCGCGAGCAACACCCACGCCCGCCCCCACCCCGTCATATGGCTCATGAATTTTGATTCCTGCCCGTGTCGTTGTAATTCAGCGCGATTTTATCGCATTAATTATTCGCTTTCGCGGGTCTCGGGCTCTTCGTCGAAGATCTGATATTTGCGCATCTTTTCCCACAGCACCTTCCGGCTGATGCCGAGCTGCTGCGCCGTATCCTGGCGTCGCCAGCCGTTTGCGTCGAGGGCCGCGATCACGCGGCTGCGCTCGTTCATGTCCCACTTGCTGCGGTCGACGAAGACCTCCGCCGCGCTCTCCACCGGCACCGGCTGCGCCGCATTGCGCGCATGCGCGACCAGCCGCTGGAGTCGCGCGGCGTCCCAGCCGCCCGTTTGCCGCACCGTCACGCCGACGCGCTCCGCAAGGTTGCGCAGTTCGCGCACATTGCCGGGGAAATAGCTGTCCGCGACCGCATCCGCGAGCCAGTAAGGCAGGTCGGACAGTTGCGCGAGCCGTTCGTCGCCCACCACCTCCGCGACGAACGACTTGAACAGCGCGATCTTGTCGACCGCGCCCCGCTCTTCCAGCGACGGAATGCTCAGTTCGATCACCGCGAGCCGGTAATAGAGATCCGCGCGGAACAGGCCTTCCTTCACGAGCTGCGGCAGCTTCTTGTTGCTGGCCGCGACGAGACGGAAATCGACCTTGATCGGCGTCGTCGCGCCGACCCGCAGCACGGCGCCGTCCTCGAGCACGCGCAACAGCTTGACCTGCTGATACAACGGCAGATCGCCGACTTCGTCGAGGAACAGCGTGCCGCCCGCCGCCTGTTCGAAATAGCCTTTATGCGCAACAACCGCGCCGGTAAACGAGCCTTTTGCGTGCCCGAAGAACAGCGATTCGAACAGGCCGTCCGGAATCGCACCGCAGTTGACCGGCACGAATTCGCCGTCGCGGTAGCGCGAATGCTTTTCGTGGAGCAATTGCGCGATGCGTTCCTTGCCGACGCCGGTTTCGCCGTGCAGCAGCACGTTGGTGTCGCAGTCGGCGAACGTATCGACCTCGTGCAGCAGCGCCTGCATCGACTCCGAGTGCGCGACGAGTTCGGACGGCCGCAGCGTATCGGCCGCATGCGCGCGCAGCTGGGTGTCGAGCTTGCCGATCATCCCGCGTAGCTCGGCGCACGTGAAGTCGAGCGGCAGGATGTGCGAATAGTCGGGCGGATACTGCGACGCGTCGTGGTCGCGCGCCGCGCCGACCCAGACGACCGGCATGCCGATGTTGGCCTGCCAGTCGCGCAGGAACGCCGCGCCGGTTTCGATCATCGTCACGCTGATGATCGCGAGCGATGGCCGCAATGCGGCGCGCTCCGGCGAGATTTCCGCATTGTCGGCGCGGATCACTTCGACGTCGAAGCTCGCCATGCAGCGGGCAACGCGGTCGACAATGTCCGCCTTGCCTTCCCAGACGTACAGGTCGAGTTCTGCGATTGCGGAGGGGGTTCTCATCGTTGATGCTTTCAATGAACGATTTGCGGGGCGTTGCAAGTCAAGCCGTGTTGAATCACGGTCAGCTGTCCGATCTGCAATCCTAATGCCGTCAGCAATGGTGTCACCAGCGTATTGAGCAACGGATTGACGAGCCCGAGCAGCAAAGGAATGAGCTGCCCCGTCAGCGGCTGAAGAATCTCGGTCAGGATCGATAGATCCAGCCCCAAGACATTCAGCTGAAGCGACGGTAGATTCAACAGATTGGTCAGTTGTACGTTGAGTGTGTTGGTCGCCGTCGACGACGTGGTCCAGTTGGGCCCGGGAGACCACGCGGACGACGTACAAGCGCCGTTGCTCGGCTTGGTATTGCAGAACGAGTATTGCGAACTGTTCTGATAGACGATCCCCGTCCCGCTCAATGACAGGCTGGCGTTCAGCGCGCCAGGGGTCGAGGGCAATGGCGGCCCGCTGTAGATGGGCGTGCTGGCGCTACTCCCAACGTACGCGACGGGATTCGATACCGACAGGACGACTTGTAGAAGCGAAAAATTGCCGAGTAGTCCCCCGCCCGACAACTTGGCAACGGGAATCGTGCCGGAGGTGGACGCACAGCTCGGTGAATTGAGGTTCAGCTTGCCGCCAGTTGTTTGTCCGGCGCAAATCATCGCTACACCCGGCAACGCACCGAACGTCGCGGTGCTCGATGCAGGGGTCGATTGGCAACTCGTATTGGCCAGCCAAGCGCGCCCTGGGCCGCCCAGGATGATATAGAGCGGCAAGTGCGGTCCCGTCAGCTGAAGCGTCAATACGCCGGGAATTCCCAGTGGAGGCGGATCCGACAGCGCCTGCACATCGACGTAGAGTCCGATCTCCGCTTGCGACGCCTGCGTGCGCCAGATGCCGTTCACTTGTCCGGCCTCGCCGATCCCGATCGACGGCGGTGCCAGCACCTGCAATTGCAGGCTGTTGACTCGAACCAGCGACGACACCGCTGAAATGAGCGGGCAAAACGGACTGCCGGGGCAGTTGCCTTGGCCGACCGACACCGTCAGCGCGCTGTTGTATGCCCCGACCTCCGCCGTCGTCAGCAACAGTTGAAGCACATTGATGCTTGCGTTCGCGGCCGCTTCCGCATTGCTGCCCGAGTATTGAAGGAGACTTCCCAAAGAGATCTTGTTGGCATTGACGTTGGCGCCAACACTGTTCTTCAGCGCGGTGAGTACCGTGCCCACCGTGGTATTGCTGCCGACCGCGGTGGCGGTGAGGTTCAGGATATCCGCTACGGTCAGATTGAGACCAAGCAACTTCCCGACGCTGGCTGGACTCGACATCCCCGCGGTGCCGAGCTGTGTCGCGACGTTCGCCAGCTGACCCAGCGTAATGTTTGCCCCGGCCAACGCCTGGTAACTCGCCAGACCGACATTGACGTTGGCCGACGCGCCCAGCAATCCGGTGAGCAGCGGGTCAAGGATCGCGGACGACGAGGAATTCAGGCTCGCGAGCGTCGACCCCACGCTGAACGTGTCGATTGCCGCCGCGCGTGCGGTAGCCGTTGCGGAAACAACGACCTGCCGCCCGCTCAACTTGTTCAGCAGCCCAAGGAAGAAGTAGCTCACCTGCCGGTACGCCGTCACCTGCGCCGCATTCGCCGCGGCCGACGCCGGCGTCACATAGGCGGTCGACGGATCCCACCTCCCGCAACTGACGGCAATCTGGTCCCTTCCCGCCGTAGGATTTGCCGTTGCCGTGGCGCTTATCAGCGTAACCGTATAACCCTTGTCGTTGATGTTCGCGCTCGTGGTTACATTGTTCTTCGCATCGCTCAGGCAACCAGTCGGATCGCTCGACATCGGCTGCACCGCCGCCAACGCGGCCAGGTCCGCGACCCGCTGCAGATCCCGCTTCTGCAGATACAGATTCGCGATGTCGATGACCCCGAGCACGACGATCGCGACCGTGACCCAGAGCGCTGCCATGACCACGATGGAACCGCGTTGACGTCGCTTCCCCGGCCTGCGAGCACCCCGCCGCCGAGATCCATATGGTTGATCTACGCGCATCGTCATCTCGCTTACTGCGCGCCCTGCCCGCTACCCGACATGCCACCGGACGAGCTACCAAGTTGCGTGCTCATCGACTCGGGAATCTTGTTCTTGAACGAATCGAGATAGCGCTGATAAACGACAGACGCGACATCGCCGAGCATCGGTTGCGTCGGCGCCGCCGCGCGATTGTCTCGTTGCAACGAAAGCCACTCCTTCGTCGAACGGTCGACGTCGGATGCGGACGGTGCCGTTCCCTGTTGCGCCTGTGCGGCTGCAGTGCCCATCGCCATGCCCATGATCGCGCTCAACACCACGACGCGGCCCGCAAGCGTGTTTCGATAATATTTATTGTTCATGTCGTTCCCCGCCTGTCTGTTCATTGTGCAAACCGTTGCAGCAGCGGCACGGTCTGGTCATAGCCGAAATTATTTGCCATCGGCGTGATCGGTGCAGTCGTGGAGCGCCGCGATACCACCGGCGGCGTCGCGACCGCACGCTGCTGCGCACGTGCCGCGGCCGCGATTTTTGCGGCATCGCCGACGATGTTCTTGCGGATATCCGTCGGAAGATGCTGCTGGTTCATCAGCCGCTGCGCGTCCTGCGAGCGCCCGGCAGCTAGCAGATACAGCGCGAGGTTGCTGACGATTTTCGGGTTGCGTTGATCCAGTTCCGCCGCCTTCATCAGCGGCACCCGCGCACCGACCACATCGCCGTTACGCAACTTCGCATAGGCGAGATCGGACAGCAGCGACGCGTCGGTCGGAGCGAGCTCGGACGCCTGCGTCAGGGCCTGTACCGCCTGGGCGAAATCGCCGGCCGCACCGGCGATCAGCCCAAGCCCCCGGAAACCACGCGCGGCGAGCGGCGTCTTCAGCAACTGTGTGTATGCAGCCGCGCTCGCAGCCGGCTGGTCGGTCATGCGCAGCGCATCAGCGCGCAGCAAGATCGAGTCCGGCGACACGCCGTACGCCTTGTCGTATGCGTCGATGTGCGCAAGCGACGCGTAATAGAGACCCTGTGCCTGCATCCGCTGGATCAGACCGAGATACATCGCGGGCGTATCCGGCACTGCCTGTTTCTGGTCAGCCGCCTGGATCAGCGCCGCACGTTCGGTCTGTGCACCGACGCCGTACCCGCTTTCCTTGGTCGCACATGCGGCAAGGAGCAGCACCGCCATCGCCATACTTGCGTGCCTCGCCATCCTGCTTATCCGCTTCATCGTCGTTCCTTCCAACCATCAATGACGCGCCGACAGCGCATGCATCACCGCCAGAAACCCGGGCCCCGCCGTCACGATCAGCAGTGCGGGCAACAGCGTCAGGACCATGACACCTGTCATCTTCACGGTCAGTCGACCGATCCGCTCGCGCAGCATCGCGCGGCGCGTTTCGCGCAGCCGGTCGCCGAACTGCTTGAGCGGCTCCTGCACCGCGCCGCCGTGCTTGTCGACCTGCACCATCAACCGGGCAATCGCGCGCAAGTCCTCGTTGTCGAACCCGCCGGACAACCGCTGCATCGATTGGTCGCGCGTGCGGCCCGCCGCAAACTGGCGCTGCGCGATTCCAACCTCGGACGACAGCACCGGCATCATCCCGCGGAAATCGTTCGTCACGACCTGCAGGCTTTGATCCAGCGACAATCCCACGCCCTGCAACAGGCGCAGCATGTCGACGAGTAAAGGCAGTTCATCGACGACGCTCTGGCGCCGTGCCGCTGCACGACGGCGCACATAGAGTTTCGGCAGCATGAAGCCAAACCCGAATGCGGCGAACATGCCGATCGTCCAGTGTCCGCCTTTCATTCGTCCGCTCGCGACTACCGCGAAAAACACCGGCACCGCGATCCCGCAAGCGATCCGTGCGATCAGAAACAGCCCGCGCGTGCGCGTGTCGACGTAACCGCATTGTTCGAGAAGACGACGATCCTCTTCCGCGACGATGTGCTTGCCGAAACCGGTATCGAGCCAGCGCATCCCCGCCGCAGACAACCGTGCGAGCATCCGCTCGATGCGCTGCTGGCCACGCATGTCCGGTCTCGCTTCCGTACGTTCTTCCGTCGAGGTCCGTAGCTTGGCCGCTTCGAGTGCTGCCATACGCTGGTCGAGCGCATCGGCCAGCGCGCGTTGGGCACGCGACGCGGCCCTCGCACGCAGCAACGCGATCATTCCAAGCAAGAGCACGCCCAGCGCGCCGAGCGCCAGAGCAATCGAGCCGATCTGAGTTGCCGTCATCGCATCACCTGAGTCGAGCCATTCGATACAACCACACGCTCCCGGCAACCTGCATCAGGAACGCGAAGACAAGGAACGTGCGCCCGTTCGGATCAATCCACATGCCTTCCAGATACTTCGGATTGGTCATCACGACAAAACTGCCGATCGCGATCGGCAGCATCATGAGCACGAACGCCGACAGCCGCGTCTCCGCCGACATCGCCGCCAGTTCGCGCTCCGCCTGCTCGAGGTCGCGCATGAACACGGCCATGCGCTCGAGCATCACGTCCGCACGGCCGCCATATTTGACCGACAATCGCAGCACGGATCCGAGAAGTTCGAATTCCTTCGTCCGGTAGATCTTCGCGATATGAAGCATCGCGCGATCGATCTCGACACCCGTGCGCAACATCCGGGACACGTGGTCGAGACACCCCCGCAGCGGCTCCTCCGTCGTCAGCAGCGCTGCCTGGAATGCGGCCGGCACGCTGTTGCCGAGCGTCACCAGTCTCACGATCCCGTCGAGAAACGATGGAATCTGCCGGACGATTTTCAGTCGACGCCGCTGGATGCGCGATGTGAGCCAGATGCCGAAAATCGCGCTCCCGCAGACAAGCGCAGCGAAACACGCGAGCACGCCGCCGCGGCTGCCCGCGATTGCCGCAACCGTCACGAGAGCCGCCAGCGCGACGATCGCCTTGCCGCGTGCCCCTTCGATCCCGGCCCGGTTCACGAGGTCGGTAAGATACTCCGTCGCCATCGCAAGCCAGTGGACCCAGAAAGCACCGGACGCCGCATTGCGCGCGCCACTGGATGACGACACGGCACGCGGCGCAGCGGATGCTGCCGGTCTTGCAGCCGGTGCCGCCGCGCGTGCGCCGGGCTCCAGCCGACTGTCGATGAAGCGCTTCGCATCGGTGCGCACGCGCCGGGTTTCCGCATGTCGCCACAGCATCAGTGCCGATGCCACGCACAGCATCGCGACCGCGAGCATCCAGATCGTCGCGCTATACATTGAAGCCCCCGCCGCGACCGAAACCGCCGCCGCCAAAGCCGCCGCCGAAACCGCCCAGGCCGTTGTTCGTCAGCGTCTGGCGGAAACGCGCGAGCTTCGGCGAATGCGGATGAATGCCCAGCGATTCCCAGTGATCGACTTCCTCGCCCTCCGGCGTGACGCGCGCTTCGTAGCGATACAGCTCCTGCGTCGCGATGATGTTGTCGGACAGCCCGGTCACCTCGGTGATCGACAGAATCCGGCGGCGTCCATTCGACAGGCGTCCGATCTGCACGATGAAGTCGATCGCGTTCGCGATCTGGCGACGCAGGCTCGACTCGGTCCCCTGGAAGCCCGCGAAGCCGGCGAGCATCTCGAGACGGTACAGGCACTCGCGCGGCGAGCTCGCGTGCACGGTGCCCATCGAACCGTCGTGACCCGTGTTCATCGCCTGCAGCATTTCGAGCACTTCACCGCCGCGCACTTCGCCGACGATGATCCGGTCCGGACGCATCCGCAGCGTATTGCGTAACAGATCGCGAATCGTCACGACACCGTTACCGTCGAAACCGCCCGGCCGGCTTTCGAGCCGCACGACGTGCGGATGGTTCAGCGACAGTTCCGCCGTATCCTCGATCGTCACGACACGCTCGGCCTCCGGAATGTGGAATGCGAGCGCATTGAGCAGCGACGTCTTGCCCGAGCTCGTGCCGCCCGACACGAGCACGTTGCAGCGGGCCTCGACCGCCGCCTCGAGCAATGCACCGATCTCTTCGTTGTACGTGCCGTTACCGAGCAGGTCCGAAGGCTTGAGCGGATCCTTGCGGAATTTCCGGATCGACACGATCGGGCCGTCGATCGACAGCGGCTCGATCACGACGTTCACGCGGCCGCCGTCAGGCAGTCGTGCGTCGACCATCGGGTTCGATTCATCGAGACGGCGCCCGATCGGTGCGAGGATCCGACGCACGATTCGCAACAAATGCGCGTTGTCGGTGAAGCGCACTGGCAGCTTCGCGAGGATCCCGTGACGCGACACGTACACGTCGTTGTAGCCGTTGATCAGGATGTCCTCGACCGCCGGATCCGCGAGCAGATCCTCGATCGGCCCGAAGCCCGCGAGTTCCTTCGTCAGCGCCTCGGCGATCGCACGCACCTCGTTCTCGTTGAGCGGAATGCGGCGCAGGCGCACGAAGCTGTCGATCTCGAGATCGACGAACTGATTGATCGCCTGGCGCGACCATCGGCCGAACTCGGCGCCCAGTTCTTCGATACGCGTCAGCAGGTGCTCGTGCGCGGCATTCTTGATGTCGTGGAATTGCTGCGTCTGGGAGAACGGCGCTGCGCCGTCGGCGAATTGAATGTCGTGTGCCATCGGTTACGACCGCTTGGACGAAGGTTGAATGAAACGTTTGAGCGCGGACAGGCCGGGCGCCGCGCGCGACGCGCCCGCCATGCCGGATACGCCGGGCAACCGCGTGGCGAGGGATTCGAGTGCGCGCACGTAAGGATCGCGCTCTGCCGCATCGACGATGAGCCGCCCCTGGTTCGCCGCATGGCCGATCGCGACGCGGCGCGCGGGCAAGCTGCCGACCAGCGACAACCCGAGACGCTCGGCGATCTGCCCGGGCATCAGGCCCAGCGCCGGATCGTACTGGTTGACCACGAGCTTGACGCGATCGGTATCGACGCCCGCATCGCGCAACCCGGTGAGCAGGTCGGCGGCCGACACGATCGATGCGACGCCTTGGTCGCAGACCAGCCACGCCGCATCGGCCGATGCGGCGATCTGCGTGACGAACTCGCGATTCGAGAACCCGCCGAGATCGACGACCTGCTGGTCGAAGAACGCACGAAAACGGTTCAGCAGGCCGACGCATGACGCATAAGACACGTCGCGCAACCCGCCCAGGTCCGGCGGCAGCGTCGTCAGCGCGACACCGCTCTGATGCCGCGTGAGCGCGGTGTTCACGAACGTGCGGTCAATGCGGCGTAGATTCTGCACCGCGTCGATGAAATGAAATTCGCAACGCGTGTTCAGGAACAGCGCGCCGTCACCGGCCGGCAACCCCAGGTCGATCAGCGCGGTCTGGCGGCCGGCCGGCGCACCGCCGTCCGTGCCCGCCGCACCCGGCCCGAGTGCCCGCTTCTGAAGCCAGACCGCGAGATTCGCTGCGAGCGTGCTGACCCCCATGCCCGCGCGCGCGCCGAGCAACGCGACGACCTTGCCGTGACGGCTCGTCGGCTCGCCGACGTGGGACAGCAATCCACGCGTCGTCCGCAGTGCATCCTCGGCCGATGCCGACACGTCGATGAAATCGCGCACGCCCGCGCGCAGTGCGGCGAGCGTGCTCTCCGGCTGGGCGAGCGAGCCCAGCGCGACGATCGGCAACCCCGGATGTGCCGCGCGTACCGTGGCCGCAGCGACGCTCGCTGCTTCGCTGCGTTCGGAGAAATCGATGAACACGAGCGCCGGATTGAGCCCCGTGATGCGCTGCGCAAGCACGCCCGGCTCCAGCGACGCGGCCTCGACCGCACCGGCCGACATCAGCGTATCGGCCAGCCAGCGCACATGCGCTTCCTTTGTCGATGCGCAAACGAAGTAGTCGGTCACGGCGGGTTCACACAACGATTGGGTTCGTGCATTCATGTCGAACACCCCCGATTACGCAAGGCGTAGCGATGTGCCACGACGCGCAATGCCTCAGATTCATTTCGAAAACCCCGGTGCCGCATCCGGTGATGCCGCACCGCCCAGATAGGATCGCCACACCGGCCCGTCGCGCTGCTCGGACAATTCGCCGGGCGTCGCAGGCAGCACCGCCCCCTTCGCAATCGGTGCGACGAGATGCGGTGTCACGATGATCAGCAATTCCTTGTCGTTCTGCTGGTAGTTCAGGTTCTTGAAGAACGTGCCGATGATCGGCAGGTCGCCGAGCAGCGGCACCTTGCTCACGTTCGACATCGTCTGGCGATCGATCAGGCCGCCGATCACGAAGCTCTCGCCATCGCCGAGTTCGACCGTCGTATCGGCACGGCGCGTCGTGATGCCCGGCACGGCGACACCGCTGATCGTCACGCTGTTCACGAAATCGAGTTGGCTCGATTCCGGCGCGACCTTCAGCGCGATCCGGCTCGGGCTCAGCACCGTCGGAGTCAGCGACAGCCCGACGCCGTATTGCTTCCACTGGATCGCGGTCGAGCCAAGCCCCTGCGGCGACGGCACCGGAATCTCGCCGCCGGCGAGGAAGCTGGCGCTCTGGCCGGACAGCGCGACGAGCGTCGGCTCGGCGAGCACGCGCGCCAGATTGTTCGCTTCGAGCAGCGACAGGTCGGCGAAGATGCCGCGGCCCGCTGCGTTCACGACCAGGTTGAATGCAGACGCAACCGGTGCGCCGAGCGTCGGAATGTACCCCGCCGCGCCAGGCCCCGAACTGCCGTTGTACGACTGCACGCCGCCCGGCGAGAACGACCCAAACGAAAAACCGTTGCTCTGCTTGAAGAAGTTGAAGCCAACCTGCTTGAGCACCGAGCGGCTGAATTCCACCACCCGCACGTCGACCTGCACGACATTCTTGCCGGCCAGCGTCGAACGATCGATCACCGTGCCTTTCGGGCTCATGTTCTTGGCGACCGCCACGGCACGTTCGTGCGCATCGAGCGATGCCGACGTTCCCCGCAGCACCGACGTCCCGCCGTACGCCTTCACCTGCGGCGTCGAACCGTCCAGGACCGCTTGCGCGGCCGCGTCGACGACTTCGACGCTCCACACCGTCGGCTCGTCGTGACCGCGCTCCCACAACATCACGTTCGTTGTACCCGGCGCTTTCGCGGTCAGCAGCACCGAACCGGAACGACTGCCCTTCATGATCAGCACATCGGCGATCGCCGGATCGCCGACGGCAACGCGCTGCAGTGCGCGGCCAGCGGAAATCTGCCGCTGCGCGCCGACCGCGAGTTCAATCGTGCCGCTCGCGCTTGCAGTGGATGCGAATGTCAAGGTCCAGAGAGCAATCGCGAATGCAGTCAGTATGTTTTTCATTGTTTGTTGGACCGTCGCACGGCCTTTACTTGTCGTCGCTGATATCGATGGCCATCGATGTTGTTCAATACGCAACCGTTTCCGCCCGGCCGCCGCGGATCAACTCGATGCTGCCCGCGCTTCCGCTGCCGCTCGCGCGCACCGCCGGCGGCAGACGCGACGGCAACGGCGGCACGTTCATGTTGGCCACCGCGGCCCTCGACGTACCGGACAGCTGTTGCAGCGATACGCCGGCCGCAGCAAGCGCCGACGGCGACAGCTTGTTGTCCGTGCGCACCGCCACCGTCTGTATCGCAAGCTCGTCGTCGCGCGGATTGCGCAGTGCGAGCGTCAGCCGACCGCTCGCCTCGCCGAGCGTGAGTGCATCGACCTGCGCCGTCGGCACCGCGAGCACCGCAATGCGCGTGTTGCTCGGCTGGCCGTTATTGCCGTTCGTGTTGCTGCCGCTGTCGCGCTCCGGCGTCGCGTCGCCGAACGACAGCACGCGCACCTTCGACATCAGGAGCCGCGCTTGTGTCTGCGCGACTTCGCCGTCGAGCATCGCGCCGCCCGCCTCACGCTTCAGGTTCACGAAGACGTCGACGAAGTTGCCGGGCCGCAGGCGATTGCCGACCGCATTGGTCTCGTCGACACGAACCGCAATCGCGCGCTCGCCCGGCTGCACGTCCTCGGCAAGCCCTGACACCAGTGCGTCCGACACAACCGGTACTGACGCCAGAATGTTTCTCGCCGGAACGCGACCGACCAGGGCGGCCGGATCGGAAAACGCACCTGCCGGCGCAGGAGCAACTGGTTGAACCTTCAACGCATCGGCGGCAATCGGCTGTCCCATCGGCAGCGCGCGCGTCGCGATAACTACCGACACCGGGCTCGCAGCGACAGCCTGTTGCACGGGGACGGAACCGGGCGTACTGCGGCCAAGCATCCACGCGTAGATTCCAAGCAGAACAGCGATCGCAATCAGCAACCCCGCGATGATTTTTGTCAGATTGTTGGCCATGTTGATATCGGAATGCCGGAATCAGGTTCTGGAGCGTGATGACGGTCGGGCGACTCGATTAAGTAGGATTGCGATTCAGAGCATGCTTGGCTGAACTTGCACGGTCGCACTACTCTGCAACTGCGGCGCAGTGAACAGGAATATCCATGGAATCAGCGGATTCGCCGCGTATGAATAGGTCGTTGTCACCATCACGTTGAATGCGGCGGTGGACGTCGATGTGAATGTCCCGCCGCAGGTCACGCCGGGCGTCGACGTCGGCGACGGTATCGAGGTGGACACCTGCGCGGCGAAACTGACGTTCTTCGACCACGGGGCGCCGCCCAATGCTTGCGTCACGGCATTTCGCGCATTGACCTGCAGGCGGTCGCACGGCGCCGACGTGTAGTTCAACGCAGCGCGCGCGCCTTCGGATGCCGCAAATGTCAGGCTTTGCTGGATGATGAACACCATCCCGAACGTGACGATCGCGTAGAAAATCAGGAAGAACAAAGGAAAGACGACAGCGAACTCAACCGCCGCCACTCCCCGTTGCCGCCGCCATGCGGACGGCTGGCGCGCTTGCGTCCCCCGAGTCATCACATTCCCCTCACATACATAAGATGCAGAAGCCAAACAGCTGCGGGTATAACGAGAAAGGCCGCATAGGGCGTCGCGCGACGGCCGCCGAGCGTCATGGTGGGCGTCGTGCGCTTGTACAGTCGGGAAACAGACGTCCGCGACAGCAGCATTAACCAGAGCGCGTGCAGCCCCCCGGCGAGACTCGCGACAACCCAAAGCCACAACAACGCTTGCGCACCACACCATGCACCCAGTACGGCGAATACCTTAACGTCGGCCGCGCCCATGACGCGCAATGCGAACAAGGGCGAAAAGCAAATCAGCCCTACGACCGCGCCCGCCAATGATTGAGAGAGGGAAATTCCAAACGGATTTACGGAGGTCGTCGCGCCCACCAATGCGACCACCAAACCGAAAATGACGAGTGAATTTCGAATGCGCCGAAGACGGATATCACTGGCCGCGACAAATACCACCCAGCCCAGGAATGTCCCGCAGAAAATAAGACGTACCATCACGCCGCGATGGATCCCGGCCAGATCCGCGGGCGAACAACTAATGCAGTCCGCCCGCTGCCCAGCCGCAAGATGATTTCCGGAACCCGCGCCCTCTCACCCGCCGCGATTAACTCGAAGCAGCCGCAGTCCAGCACGTGCTGCTCGGCGCCGAGACACAGGTCCCAATTTTCGAGAAGGTACTGTTGAGATTGGACCCCACCGAGGAGGCGCCCACGATGATGGCAACAGCAATCAGACCCGCAATCAGCCCATACTCGATTGCGGTAACCCCGTCTTCTTCCTTGAGGAAGCGCTTGATGAGTGCTTTCATTTTTTAATTCCTCGTGCCTGTATGTACGTTTTTTGGCCTTTTATACGTTGTAGTTCCCGTATATCTGGCCCTTGCCCCGCGTCGTTCGCCACAACTAAGTAACGACAACCGGATGCGCTTTCTTTATATGTCACCCCGAGGGGTATGTATCACAATTTGATGCAAGTTAACATTCGCGATAGTGACCCTCCTCGAACGTCGTGTACCGAGCTGTACATTTCCTTACACCTGCTCCGGATTCTATATCCGATCCTATTTAACTTCCAACCTCTTTTAAGACCGGATCGAAAAAACTTTCCGGGAGCACAGCCGTATTTGTACGGCGTTTCGGTACGACTTACACATAGGACTTACGATAGGTTAGATGTGCACACCTAATCCATCAGTAAAACAGCCGGACCACCCGCCAGGCCTGCACGCCCGCCCACGTTACGCCGCACGCGTAACGCCATTGTTGTGACGTTACGTTACGAAACGGCCGAAACCGTTCTCATTCGACCGTTCTTAAACAGATTCAACAATCTTTCAGTTTGCCTAAATCCCTTTTCCGACAAGGAATTGCCCCGTTTAAAACCAATCATCGATCCGTCGGCCATCGAAATGGCACGACAGTTGCAGAGTAATCCCCGCATCACTCAACACAACATCAGCTTCAATGCGAGGACGAAATGGACATTCAGGTTATCCCTCATGGCACGCTCCGGACGACTATGATCGCGGCCACCGTGGCAGCCATGCTTTCCCTCTCCGCGTGCGGCGGCTCCGGCTCCATCAGCAAGGGGCTCAGCGGCGGCTCCAGCTCGGGCGGCGGCGACTCGATCTCCACGTCGGGCGGCGGCACCTCGGGCGGCACGTCCGGTTCGACGAGCGGCAGCACGTCGGGCGGCACCAGCGGCTCGACCAGCGGCAGCACGAGCGGCTCGACGAGCGGCAGCACCAGCGGCACGACGAGCGGAACGTCCAGCGGCACATCCAGCGGCACGAGCGGCACCTCCGGTGTGTCGTCGAACGCAGTGGGTCAGGTCCTCGCAAGCGGCAGCAATCTCGTCACCAATCTCGGCGGCACCGTGTCAAACCTCGGCGGCGTCGTCGCAAGCCAGTCGTTGCCCGGCGTCAACCCGGCCACGACGCAGGCGGCGGGCGGCATCATCCAGAACGTCGGCGGCGCGGTCACTGCGCTCGGCAATGGCCTCGGCAACGGCCTCGGCCAGCTCGGCGCGACGAAAGACCCGGTCGGCGTCACGGTCGCCAGCACCGGCGGCGTGGTGAACCAGCTCGGCGGCGCAGTCACGCAGACCGGCAACCTGGTCACGAGCCTCGGCAGCGGCCCGCTGTCGCCACTCGCCCCCGTCACCGGCGCCGTCGGCGGCCTCGTGACGCAGGTCGGCAACGCGGTTTCGAACGGCGGCACCACGCTGTCCAACGTGCTGTCGACCGGCCCGATCCAGCAGGTCACTCAGACGGTCAGCTCGGCGATCACGCCGATCACGACGATGGTCGGTCAGACGACGCAGACGATCGGGACGGCCACCGGCCTCGGCGCCCCAGTCAACACGCTGCTCGGCACGATCGGCAACGGCCTGAACCAGGGCGGCGCGCTGATCGCGTCGACGGGCGGCAACCCCGTCACGACCGGCCTCGGCGGCACCGTCTCGTCGACCGGCAATACCGTGAAGGCCGTCGGCGGCCTGCTCACGGGCGGCACCGGCGGCGCGACCAACCCGCTCGCGCCGCTCACGGGCCTCCTCACGACCGTCACCGGCACGCTCGGCGGCGCGACGGGCGGCACGAGCGGCGGCCCGCTCGCTCCGGTCACCGGTCTCGTCTCCACCGTCACCGGCGCACTCGGCGGCGCAACGGGTGGCACCAGCGGCGGCCCGCTCGCTCCTGTCACCGGTCTCGTCTCCACCGTCACCGGCGCACTTGGCGGCGCAACGGGTGGCACGAGCGGCGGTCCGCTCGCTCCGGTCACGGGCCTGGTCTCCACCGTCACCGGCGCACTTGGCGGCGCAACGGGTAGCACGAGCGGCGGTCCGCTCGCTCCGGTCACGGGCCTGGTCTCCACGGTTACCGGCGCGCTCGGCAGCGCAACGGGCGGCGCAGGCGGCAGCACCCCGCTCGCTCCGGTGACGGGCGCGGTGTCCGCGGTCACCAGCACGGCCGGCGTACCGGCACTGAGCGGCACCACGGGCGCCGTCACGAATTCGGGCTCGGGCTCGAACCTGCTCGCGCCTGTCACGTCGCTGCTCGGCGGCCTGCTCGGCGGCACGCACGGCAAGTAATCGAACATCCATTCATCGACAAGACAGCGAGGAGTCCATCATGTCCCAGCAACGTTCCATCACGACGGCCGCCCTGCGCCAATGGCGCGCGCCCCTCACCGCTTTCGCCGCAGCGTGCCTGCTGGCCGCCTGCGGCGGCAACAGCGTCAGCACGCCGCCGACGAGCAGCAATGCCGGCAGCAGCAGCGGCACGAGCGGCACGAGCGGCACCAGCGGTACGAGCGGTACCAGCGGCTCGTCCACCGGCACCAAGGGCGCTGTCAGCACGGTCGGCCAGACGGCAACCGACCTCGGCAGCACGGTCGGCAACATCAGCGTGCCCGGCCTCGGCGACGGCGTGACGAAGGGTGTCGGCAGCACCGTCTCGAGCACCGGCACGATCATCAACGCGGCTGCCGATGCGTTGAGCAACGGGCTGGGACAGACCGGCTCGATCAAGGATCCCGTCGGCACGACGGTCGCCGGCCTCGGGAATGTCGTCGGCGCGACGAGTAACACCGTTTCCGGGCTGAGTTCGACGGTCAAGGCGCTCGGCACGGGTCAGCTCGCGCCGCTCGCCCCTGTCACGACGCCGGTCGGAACCGTGCTCGACACGGTTGCCAACGGCCTCTCGGCAGCCGGCACGACGATCGGTTCGACGCTGTCGTCGGGTGCCGTGCAGCAGGTAACGCAGCCGCTCAGCTCGGCGATCACGCCGCTGGTGATCACCGCAGGCCAGGTCACGCAACAGGTCGGCACGACCACCGGCCTCGGGCAGCCCGTGTCGGGCCTGCTCGGTCAGGTCGGCGGTGCAATCAGCTCGGCGGGCACGAAGGTCGCAAGCACGTCTAACCAGCCACTCGTCGGCGACGTCGGCCAGCTCGTCACTGCGGTCGGCAACACCGTGACCAACGCCGGCGGCCTCGTGAACCCGAACGGTCCGAACGGCGCGGCACCGATCCCCGGCCTGCTCACCAGCCTCGTCGGCGGCTCGACGGCTACGGTCCAGAACGGCACGTCGTCGGGTTCCGGCTCGACGAACCCGCTCGGCGGCCTGCTGTCCGGTCTCGGCTCGACGCCGCTCGGTCCGCTCACGGGTGCGGTCGGCGGCGCAACGGGCAGCTCGGGCAGCAATCCGCTCGCGCCCGTCACGGGCCTCGTGTCGACGGTCACGGGCACGCTGGGCGGCGCAACGGGTGGTGCAGGCGGGGCAAACCCTCTCGCGCCCGTCACCGGTTTGCTGAATACTGTCACCGGAACAGTCGGCGGTGCAGCGGGAACCGGGGGTTCGTCGAGCCCGCTCGCACCGGTCACGTCGCTGGTCGGCAGCGTGACGGGTGCGGCATCGTCGGGCAGTTCGACGGGTCTGCTGGCACCGGTCACGGGGCTGCTGGGCACGCTGGGTAGCGTCGGCAAGTAAAGGAGGACGATCGCGCCTTTGCAGCCGGAGCAGGAGGCGCGGCCGTACCAATTCAACCGGCAATGCGGCACGCGGCGCGCGACACCCTGGTGTCGCGCGCCCGCATTAGAAAGAAGACGAAAAGCAAGGCCTACGAGGAAGAACAATGAAATCCAGACTCGACAGATGGATGATGCTGCTCGCTATCGCGGCAGCAGGCACGGCACATGCACAAACGCGCGCGGCAGGTAACCCGCTCGATTCCCTCCCCCAGATCAACGCCCCGCAGAAAGGCCCGAACGTCACCGTGCAGGTCGCGCCGCAGGCACCGCAACTGCAGGAACTGCTGTCACGGCACCTGACGCCGACGACGTTCCAGGTCGAAGGCGTGAAGTCGGTGCCGTTCGACGAAATCTCGCGTCGCTTCACGCCCCTCGTCGGCAAGGACATCACGATCGGCGAGCTGATCGAAACCGCCAACGGCGTGACCAAGCTGTACCAGGATCGCGGCTATGCGCTGTCGTTCGCGTTCATTCCCGCGCAGACGTTCGAGAACGGCGTCGTGCGCGTCACGGTCGTCGAAGGCTATGTGTCGGACGTCAAGGTGACCGGCAAGCCCGGCGCGATGGAATCGAAGATCCGCGCGATCGCCGCGCACATCACGGCCGATCGCCCGCTGCGCCGCGCGACGTTCGAACGCTACGTGAACACGTTCGGCCTCCTGCCCGGCGTGTCGGTGAAGGCCAATGTGCCGCCGCCGCAGACGACCGACGGCGCAACGACGCTCGAACTGGCCGTCGACCGCAAGGCATTCAACATCAGCACCGGCATCGATTTCAATCATCCGGGCGTGCAGGGACTCATCACCGCAACGGAGAACGGCCTCACGTCGTTCGGCGAGCAATTGAGCATTTCCGCGCTGGTGCCGCCCGGACGCGACAAGCAGACCTACGTCGCATTCAGCGGTGCCGTGCCGGTCGGCAGCAGCGGCCTGGTCACGCGCCTCGACGCCAGCACGTATCGCGGCAAGCCGACCGACAACCCGGGCCTGCCGTCGACCGTCGAGCGCACCGTCAAGAACGAGAAGCTCGGTCTTTCGGCATCCTATCCGTTGCTGCTGAACAACCAGCGCAGCCTGCTCGGCACCGTGTCCGGCTATGCGTCGCACAACGAAGACCGCTACCAGAACAAGATCAGCGGCAACAGCATCGATACACGCTCGCAGGTCCGCGTGCTGCAGATGCAGCTCGACTACACGAGCGTATCGGCCAAGCAGGTACAGAAGCTGAGCGTGAACGTCGCGAAGGGCTTCAACATTCTCGGCGCGTCGAAATCGCAGGACATCACGATCGGCTCGAACACGACGTCGGTGGACAGCCCGATCTCGCTGACGTTCGTGCGCACCGGCGCGACCTTCACGCAAACCAATGAATGGCCGTTCAAGATCGGCACGTCGGTCTCGCTGACCGGCCAGTACAGCCCCGACTCGCTGCCGACGTCGGAGCAGATCTCGTTCGGTTCGACGCGCTATGCGCTCGGCTACCAGCCCGGCGAAACGTCGGGCGACTCGGGCTGGGGGATGTCGCTGGAGGTCAACCGCGGATTCACGCCGGGCTGGACGTACATGAAATCGATCACGCCGTACATTGCGTACGACATGGCGCGCGTGTACCTGCATACCGGCACGCCGTCGCCGAGCCGCCTGTCGTCGGTCGGTATCGGCGTGCGGTTTACCGACAGCCGCTACTACAGTCTCGACCTGAACATCGCGAAGCCGGTCGGCGATGCACCGGTTGAAAGCGCATCGCGCAGCCCGCGCGTGAATGCCGCGTTCTCGTATCAGCTCAACTGATCGGTCACGAGGCAGCCTGCGTCTCGCGGGCCGTTTGGATTAGAACCCCCTCTATCAAACGCGGCGTGCGGTTTCACGTATTCTGGCAAAGCTCGCAACATGCCACCGCCCCATGCAGGCGGTCGTGCGGGCACATCGAACACGACATGAAACAAGGAGGAAGACGATGATTCAACTGACCCGCCCGTTGCGCGCACTGGCCATCGCAAGTGCACTGCTCGCTTGCGCCGCTCCCACCTTCGCCCAGGCCGACAGCCCCGTCGGCATGTGGCAGACGATCGACGACAACACGCATCAGCCGAAGGCGCTCGTGCAGATCGCCGACGACGGCGAAGGCTCGCTGTCGGGCAAGGTCGTCAAAGGCCTCGGCGCCAATGACACGCCCGATCGCCGCTGCACCGCATGCACGGACGAGCGCAAGGATCAGCTCATCAAGGGCATGACGATCATCAAGGCGATGAAGAAGGACGGCGATCACTGGGACGGCGGCAACATTCTCGACCCGGAGAACGGCAAGGTCTACAAGTGCAAGATGTCGCTCGAAGACGGCGGCCAGAAGCTCGTCGTGCGCGGCTACATCGGCGTATCGCTGCTCGGCCGGTCGCAGACCTGGGTTCGCGCACAATGACGCAACGCGCGTCGACACGCGCAACGCGTTAAAAAAATCGGCCTGCGACGACGTCGTCAGGCCGATTTTGTTTTGACGCCGACGTGCATGGAACCGATCGACATCACGCTGCGCGCTTCAGCGCATCCGCCGTGTAGCTGCGCGGCGTGCGATAGACCGGCGCCACGGCACTGCGCACCGCTGCCGCCTTCGATTGCGCGTGCTTGCGCATCCGCGTGGCCAGCTGGTCGCACAGATCCGTGCCTGCGTCGCCATACAACGCGTGCATCACCTGCCACAGCGTGCCGGTCTCGTGCCAGACCTTGAAACGGCGGTGGCAGGTTTGGTACGAAGGGTAACGACGCGGCATCGCGGACCAGGTCGCGCCGCTATAGATGATCCACAGCACGCCGTTCAGGACGGCGCGTGTGTTGGCCAATGGTCGGCCGCGCAACTCGGTGCGCGGCTGCATTTCGGGCAAAAGCGGCGCGACGCAGCGCCACTCATGGTCAGTCAGATCGCGATACGGTGTCATGGATATCTCCAGCCTTGGGAACCATGACACAACGATATCGGCTGACCTCAACCGTGAACATAAGACGAGTCCGAAAATACCCGGAGATTGCGGGAATTTGACCGGAATTGACCTTTGAAGCCCGCCGCTCGCCGGCAACCGCGATCAGGTCAGCGAAGTATCGACGATACGACGCGGCGTTTCGAGGTATTCCTTCGACTGCATCTCGACGATCCGCGACACCGTGCGCGTGAACTCGTTCGCCATCGGCCCTTCGACGTACAGCTGCTCCGCCGGCACCGCCGCGGACATCAGCAGCTTGACCTTGTGGTCGTACAGCACGTCGATGAGCCAGGTGAAGCGTCGCGCCTCGGACGCCATCCGCGGCGACATCTGCGGCACTTCCGACAGCACGATCGCATGGAAGCGGCTGGCAAGCTCGAGATAGTCGTTCTGTGAACGCGGGCCGCCGCACAGCGTCGCGAAGTCGAACCAGACGACCCCGTCAGCCTTGCGCAGCGCCTTCAACTCACGCTTCTCGATATGCAGGATCGGGCTTTCGTCGGGCACCGCGGCGAGCTTCGCGAACGCATGACGCAGTTCGCGATCGGCGTCCGCGCCGAGCGGCGTGTGGTACATCTGCACCTGCGCCAGCGTGCGCTGGCGATAGTCGACGCCCGCGTCGACGTTCAGCACGTCGAGCTTTTGCTTGATCAGCGCGATCGCCGGCAGCATGCGGTCGCGATGCAGGCCATCGGGATACAGATCGTCGGGATCGTAGTTGGACGTCATCACGAACTGCACGCCGTTGTTGAAGAGGCGATCGAGCAGCCGGTACAGGATCATCGCGTCCGCGATGTCCGACACGTGGAATTCGTCGAAACAGATCAGCCGGTAGCGCTTCGCGATGCGCCGCGCGAGCTCGTCGAGCGGATCGGCCTGCCCTTTCAGCTCCTCGAGTTCGCGGTGGACTTCACGCATGAATTCGTGGAAATGCAGGCGCGTCTTGCGCTGCACGGGCACCACCGCATAGAAGCTGTCCATCAGGAAGCTCTTGCCGCGGCCGACGCCGCCCCACATGTAGACGCCGCGCGGAAGGTCAGGATGATTGATGAGCTTCTTGAACGCGTTCGAGCGACGCGCCTTGTACTCGACCCACTCGTCGAAACATTGCTGCAGGCGATCGACGGCCGCGCGCTGGGCAGGATCGGACTGATAGCCGCGCGTGGTCAGTTCGCGCGTGTAGTATTCGGTGACGTTCATCGGGCAAACCGGAAAGAACGAAGGCGAGCGGGAAACCCCCGCCCGCCTTCGTCATGAGACGGCTGCACCGGCCAATGGCCGGCCGGCGCTATACCGCGCTCAGCTGTTCAGCGAGCGCTTGTCGACGGCGAGCGCCGCTTCGCGCATCACTTCCGACATCGACGGGTGCGGATGGCAGATGCGGGCGATGTCTTCCGACGCCGCCTTGAACTCCATCGCCACCACGGCTTCCGCGATCAGGTCCGACGCGTTCGCGGCGATCACGTGCACGCCGAGCAGTTCGTCGGTCTTCGCGTCCGCGATCATCTTCACGAAGCCGTCCGGCGCGTTCATGCCGAGCGCGCGGCCGTTGATCGAGAACGGGAACTTGCCCGACTTGATCTCGCGGCCTTCGGCCTTCAGCTGCTGTTCCGTCTTGCCGACCCATGCGATTTCCGGGTACGTGTAGATCACCCACGGAATGCAGTTGTAGTCGATGTGCGGCTTCTGGCCGTCGATCACTTCCGCGACCAGCACGCCTTCGTCTTCCGCCTTGTGCGCGAGCATCGGGCCGCGCACGACGTCGCCGATCGCGTAGACGTTCGGCACCGCGGTACGGCAGTGGTCGTCCACGTCGATGAAGCCACGCTCGTTCGCCTTCAGGCCGATTGCCTCGAGGCCGAGGTTGTCGGTGTTCGGCACGCGGCCGACCGACACGATCAGGCGGTCGGCGTCGAGCGTCTGCGCGTTGCCGTCCTTGTCCGTGTAAGCGATCGACACGCCGTCGGCGGTCGTCTTCACTTCGCCGATCTTCACGCCGAGATGGATGTCGAGGCCCTGCTTCTTGAACAGCTTGGCCGCTTCCTTCGCGAGCGCTTCGTCGGCTGCACCGAGGAATGCCGGCAGCGCTTCGAGCACCGTCACTTCGGCACCCAGGCGACGCCACACCGAGCCGAGCTCGAGGCCGATCACGCCTGCGCCGATCACGGCGAGCTTCTTCGGCACCGAGTCGAACGTCAGCGCACCTTCGTTGTCCGACACGATCTTGTTGTCGACCGGGATACCCGGCAGGTGACGCGCCTTCGAGCCCGTCGCGATGATCACGTTCTTCGCGGTGACGACTTCGGTTTCACCTTCGCCGCTCACTTCGATCTGCACGCCGGCATCGGTCTTGCCGGTGAACTTGCCATGGCCCTTCAGCCAGGTGATCTTGTTCTTCTTGAACAGGAACTCGATCCCGCTCGTCATCTTCTCGACGATCGCATCCTTGCGGCCGAGCATCTTCGCGACGTCCATCTTCACGCCGTCGACCGTGATGCCGTGGTCGGCCAGGTGATGCGACGCGTTCTCGAACTCTTCCGACGACGCGAGCAGCGCCTTCGACGGGATGCAGCCGACGTTCAGGCAGGTGCCGCCGAGCTTCAGCGCGCCGGCCGGGTTCTTCCACTTCTCGATACACGCAACGGTCTTGCCGAGCTGCGCGGCGCGAATCGCGGCGATGTAGCCGCCGGGGCCGGCGCCGATCACGACGACGTCAAATTCCTTGGACATGACAATCCTTTCTACTTGTACGCCCGCACGCTCGCGCAAGTGCGCGAGCGTGCGGGGCGGGTCAATGCAGTGAGACTCGGCTTACAGGTCGAGCAGCAGGCGGGCCGGATCTTCCAGCGCATCCTTCATCGCGACGAGCGACAGGACGGCTTCGCGGCCGTCGATGATGCGGTGGTCGTACGACAGGGCCAGGTAGTTGATCGGACGGATCACGATCTGGCCGTTTTCGACAACCGGGCGCTCCTTCGTCGCGTGCACGCCGAGGATGGCCGATTGCGGCGGGTTGATGATCGGGGTCGACAGCATCGAGCCGAACACGCCGCCGTTCGAGATCGAGAACGTACCGCCCGTCATTTCCTCGATCGACAGCTTGCCGTCCTTCGCCTTCTGGCCGAATTCGGCGATCTTCTTCTCGATCTCGGCGAGGCTCAGCTGATCCGCGTTGCGCAGGATCGGCACGACCAGGCCGCGCGGCGAACCGACCGCGATACCGATGTCGAAGTAGCCGTGGTAGACGATGTCGTTACCGTCGATCGACGCGTTCACCAGCGGGAACTTCTTCAGCGCGTGCACGGCCGCCTTCACGAAGAACGACATGAAGCCGAGCTTCACGCCATGTTCCTTCTCGAACTTGTCCTTGTACTTGTTGCGCAGTTCCATGACCGGAGCCATGTTCACTTCGTTGAACGTCGTCAGGATCGCGTTGGTCTGCTGCGACTCGAGCAGACGCTCGGCGATACGCGCACGCAGGCGCGACATCGGCACGCGCTGTTCCGGACGATCGTTCAGCCACGTCGCTGCCGATGCCGGCACCTTCACTTCCGGCAGCGCCGGCTTCGCAGCAGCGGCCTTCGCCGGTGCGGCGGCCGGAGCAGCCTTCGGTGCGCTGCCTGCGGCCAGCGCGTCGCCCTTCGTGACACGGCCGTCGCGGCCCGAACCTGCGACGTCGCCTGCCGACAGGCCCTTCTCGGCCAGCAGCTTCGCTGCGGCCGGCGATGCGGCGGCCGAGCTCGACGCGGTCGCGACGGCCGGCTGTGCTGCCGGTGCGGCTGCAGCGGGCGCTGCTGCCGGCTTCACTTCGGCGGCGCCTGCCGCTGCTTCGGCAGCACCTGCCTTCGCTTCGGTGTCGATCGTCGCGATGATCTGGTCGGCGACCACGGTGTCACCGTCGTTCTGCAGCACTTGCGCGAGCACGCCCGCGGCCGGTGCCGGCACTTCGAGCACGACCTTGTCGGTCTCGAGTTCGATCAGGATTTCGTCCTGCGCGACTGCTTCGCCCGGCTTCTTCTTCCACTGCAGCATGGTGGCTTCCGAAACCGACTCCGAAAGCTGGGGGACTTTGACTTCTACGATAGCCATGTGATTTTCCTGGATGCTTAATCTGGGGTATGACGAGGTTCGTGCGATTCCTTCGGCCGGTGCGGCGCGCGACGCGCCCGGCAGGCCAAAAGAGACGGGAAAGCGCAGTGCGCCTTCCCGTTTCGCTTGACGTCGGTTATTTCGCGATCGATGCGCTCTTCAGGCGGCCGAATGCACCTTCGATGAGGGCCTTCTGCTGCTCGTAGTGCTTCGCGTAGTAGCCAACCGCCGGCGAGGCCGAAGCCGGACGGCCGCTGTATGCCAGCTTCTGCCCTTCCTTCATGCCTTCCTTCAGGTGGTGCTCGACGTAGAACCAGGGACCCTGGTTCTGCGGCTCGTCCTGCACCCAGACCACTTCAGTCGCGTTCTCGTACTTCTTCATTTCGGCTTCGAACTGCTTGTGCGCGAACGGATACAGCTGCTCGATACGGATGATCGCGACGTCGTTCGCCTTCGCTTCGCGGCGATGCGCGACGAGGTCGTAGTACACGCGGCCCGAGCAAGCCAGCACGCGCTTGACCTTCTTCGCGTCGATGCCGCCGTCGGTTTCGCCCAGCACCGGCTGGAACGAACCCTTTGCGAGTTCCGACAGGTCCGACACCGCTTCCTTGTGACGCAGCAGCGACTTCGGCGTGGCGACGATCAGCGGCTTGCGGAACAGACGGATCATCTGGCGACGCAGCAGGTGGAAAATCTGCGCCGGCGTCGTCGGCTGGACGACCTGCATGTTGTGATCGGCACACAGTTGCAGGAAACGCTCGATACGCGTCGACGAGTGTTCCGGACCCTGGCCTTCGTAGCCGTGCGGCAGCAGCATCGTGAGACCCGACACGCGGCCCCACTTCACTTCGCCCGACGAGATGAACTGGTCGATCACGACCTGCGCGCCGTTGACGAAGTCGCCGAACTGCGCTTCCCACAGCACGAGCGTGTTCGGCTCGGCGGTCGAGTAACCGTATTCGAAGCCCAGCACCGCTTCTTCCGACAGCACCGAGTCGATCACCGTGAACTTCGCCTGACCGTCGGCGATGTTCTGCAGCGGCACGTACGTGCCGTCGTTCCAGCGCTCGCGGTTCTGGTCGTGCAGCACCGCGTGACGGTGCGTGAACGTGCCGCGGCCCGAGTCCTGGCCCGTCAGGCGCACCGAGTAGCCCGATGCGACGAGCGACGCGAACGCGAGGTGTTCGCCCATGCCCCAGTCGAGCGGCTGGTCGCCACGCGCCATGTTGCGGCGGTCGTTGATCACGCGCTCGACGAGCGGGTGGACCTTGAAGTTTTCCGGGACCGTCGTGATGCGTTCGCCGAGGCGCTTCAGTTCGGCGAGCGGCACGGCCGTATCGGCTGCGTCCGTCCACTTGCGGTTCAGGAACGGAACCCAGTCGACCGCGTACTTGCTCTTGTAGTTCGACAGGACCGGATCGACGGTGTGGTGGCCGTCGTCCATCGCCTTGCGGTACGCCTTCACGTAGTTGTCGGCGTCTTCCGCGGTGATCACGCCCTGCTGCACGAGCTTCTCGGCGTACAGCGCACGGGTGCCCGGGTGCTGCGCGATCTTCTTGTACATCAGCGGCTGCGTGACCGCCGGCGTGTCCTGCTCGTTGTGACCCAGCTTGCGGAAGCAGACGATGTCGATCACGACATCCTTGTGGAACTGCATCCGGTAGTCGATCGCGATCTGGATCGCGAGCACGACGGCTTCCGGATCGTCACCGTTCACGTGCAGCACCGGCGCTTCGATCATCTTGACCACGTCGGTACAGTACAGCGTCGAGCGCGCATCGCGCGGGTCCGACGTCGTGAAGCCGATCTGGTTGTTGATGACGATATGCAGCGTGCCGTGCGTGCCGTAACCGCGCGTCTGCGCGAGGTTCAGCGTTTCCATCACGACGCCCTGGCCGGCGAAGGCCGCGTCGCCGTGGATCTGCACCGGCAGGACTTGCAGGCCGTCTTCGTCGCCGCGACGGTCCATCCGCGCCTTCGCGGAACCTTCGACCACCGGGTTCACGATTTCGAGGTGCGACGGGTTGAACGCGAGCGACAGGTGGACCGGACCGCCTTCGGTCGACACGTCCGACGAGAAGCCCTTGTGGTACTTCACGTCACCGGCCGGCAGGTCGTCGACGTGCTTGCCTTCGAATTCGGCGAACAGGTCGGCCGGCATCTTGCCCAGCGTGTTGACCAGCACGTTCAGACGGCCGCGGTGGGCCATGCCGATGATGATTTCCTGCACGCCGCGCTTGCCCGCGTGCTGGACGACTTCGTCCATCGCCGCGATGAAGCTTTCGCCGCCTTCGAGCGAGAAGCGCTTCTGGCCGACGTACTTGGTGTGCAGATAGCGCTCGAGGCCTTCCGCTGCCGTCAGGCGATTCAGGATGTGCTTCTTCTTGTCGATCGAGAAGGACGGCGTCGCGCGGGTCGATTCCAGGCGCTCCTGCCACCAGCGCTTCTGCTCCGGATCGCTGATGTACATGTATTCGGCGCCGATCGTGCCGCAATACGTATCACGCAGGCCCTTGACGATGTCGCGCAGCGAAGCCTGGTCGAAGCCGAAATACAGGTTGCTTGCGCTGTACGTCTGGTCGAGGTCGCCTTCGGAGAAGTCGTAGAACGCGGGTTCGAGTTCGGGAATGGCGGGACGTTCGCGACGCTTCAGCGGATCCAGATTGGCCCATTGCGAGCCGAGGAAGCGATATGCGCTGATGAGGGACTGGACGTGGACCTGCTTGCGCGCGGTCGCCAGATTGCTGGTGCTTTCGCGCGGGATGAAGGCATTGGCCTTCGCACGCTCGGCAAACGATTCGACGATCGGAAAATGAGCGACGTCATTGGCATTCGAGCCGTCGGTTGCAGGCACGTTCTGCAGCGCGTCGAAATACTCTCGCCAGTTCTCCGGCACCGATGCCGGATTGTTGAGGTATGCATCGTACAGTTCTTCAACGTACGAAGCATTGCCGCCGAACAGATAGGAGTTCAGCTGAAACTGCTTCATTACATCTGACATTTTACGCTCACCTTTCTTCGAGCTTCTCGAGAAATAGCGGGTTACTCAACCTTCCGCGACACGGCCTGACCGTTTAGCGGATTGCGAATCAAGTCTTGCTTGGAAGGACCTAAAACTTGCGTGCGCGCAGCATATCACAGAACCGTTACCGAAGTTCACGACGAAATGTGCCCGAAAGCACCGCGCGACGGGGTTTTGCCGGATTGCCACGACCCGCGGGAACAGTGTTTTGCAGCCCGCCCGATTGCGCATCGCGCAGATGCAAAAAAGGCCGCCCGAAGGCAGCCTTTTTCGTCATGCGCGGGAACAGCCGATGCTTAGTCGACCGCGCCTTCGCGGCTCGCGCGGCGACGCTCGTGCTCCTTCAGGAAACGCTTGCGCAGGCGGATCGACTGCGGCGTCACTTCCACGAGTTCGTCGTCGTCGATGAATTCGACCGCGTATTCGAGCGACATCTGGACCGGCGGCACGAGACGCACGGCTTCGTCGGTACCCGACGCACGCACGTTGGTCAGTTGCTTGCCCTTGATCGGGTTCACGACGAGGTCGTTGTCGCGGCTGTGGATGCCGATGATCATGCCCTCATACAGCGCGTCGCCCGGCTTCACGAACATGCGGCCGCGATCCTGCAGCTTCCACAGTGCGTAGGCCACGGCCGCGCCGTCGTCTTGCGAAATCAGCACGCCGTTGCGGCGCTCGAAGACCGAGCCGTCCTTGACCGGTGCGTACGAGTCGAAGATGTGGCTCATCAGGCCCGTGCCGCGCGTGAGCGTCAGGAATTCGCTCTGGAAGCCGATCAGGCCACGTGCCGAGATCTTGTATTCCAGTCGCGTGCGGCCGCGGCCGTCCGATGCCATGTCGAGCATTTCGCCCTTGCGGCGGCCGAGCTCTTCCATCACGCCGCCCTGGTGTTCGTCTTCGACGTCGACCGTCAGCAGCTCGTACGGCTCGTGGCGCACACCGTCGATTTCCTGCATCACGACGCGCGGACGCGACACGGCCAGCTCGTACCCTTCACGGCGCATGTTCTCGACGAGAATCGTCAGGTGCAGTTCGCCGCGGCCCGACACTTCGAACACCGTTTCGTCGCCCGTGTCCTTCACGCGCAGCGCGACGTTGTGGTTCAGTTCCTTCATCAGGCGGTCGCGGATCTGGCGGCTCGTCACGAACTTGCCTTCGCGGCCGGCCAGCGGCGACGAGTTGACGAGGAAGTTCATCGTCAGCGTCGGTTCGTCGACCGTGATCATCGGCAGCGCTTCCGGCGTGTCGACCGCGCAGATCGTCGCGCCAATGCCGACGTCTTCAATACCGTTGATCAGCACGATGTCGCCGGCTTCGGCCGACTCGACCTGCACGCGCTCGAGGCCCTTGAACGACAGCACCTGGTTGATCTTGCGGTTCAGCACGTCGCCTTCCGGACCGAAGCGCATCACGACCGGCTGGCCCGGCTTGATGCGGCCGCGCGTGATGCGGCCGACGCCGATCCGGCCGACGTACGTCGAGTAGTCGAGCGACGTGATCTGGAGCTGCAGCGGCGCTTCCGGATCGGCCGGGCGAACCGGCACGTGCGCGAGGATCGCCTCGAACAGCGGGCGCATGTCGCCTTCGCGGGTCGCCGGATCGAGCGACGCATAGCCGTTCAGGCCCGATGCGTAGACGATCGGGAAGTCGAGCTGCTCTTCGGTCGCGCCGAGCTTGTCGAACAGGTCGAAGGTCTGGTTGATGACCCAGTCGATCCGCGCGCCCGGACGGTCGATCTTGTTGACGACGACGATCGGCTTCAGGCCGAGCGCAAGCGCCTTCTTCGTGACGAAGCGCGTTTGCGGCATCGGGCCCTCGACCGCGTCGACGAGCAGCAGCACCGAGTCGACCATCGACAGCACACGCTCCACCTCGCCACCGAAGTCCGCGTGCCCCGGCGTGTCGACGATGTTGATGTGCGTGCCTTCGTATTCGACCGCGCAGTTCTTCGCGAGAATCGTGATCCCGCGCTCTTTTTCGATGTCGTTCGAGTCCATCACTCGCTCGGCAATCTGCTGGTTCTCGCGGAAGGTGCCGGACTGGCGGAGCAGTTGGTCGACGAGCGTGGTCTTGCCGTGGTCGACGTGAGCGATGATGGCGATATTGCGAAGGGCGCGGGTCATAGAAACCTGGAAATCGTTGAACGCGCAAACGCGCACGCTCGTCAGTCACCGGGACACGTGCGCGCGCGTTGCAGCTTGGAAAGCCTCAAATTATAGCACGTGAGAATGTCGAGAGCCGGACCGCGTGTTGCAACGCGAAAGATGATGCGCCCCGCCCCCGCTTCGCAGAGGGCGATTTCGCCTGCCGACACACCGCCCGCTAACGAAGACCCTGACGCCCGCAAGGGAATTTCCGGCCACTCAGCGCCCGCCTGCCGGTTCGATTAATATTTGCCGCGGCAAGCAAATAGCGCCTATACTGCTGCCTAGTCAACTATTGCAGCTTCAGGGTTTTATGTCGGATTCTCCTTCCCAACCGCCCGTTTCGCCGCTGTCCTCGTATCAGATGAACGACAGCGTCGGTTATCTGATGTCGCGTGTGAAGTCGGTGATGACCAACCTCGTCACGCAGCGCACGCAGGAAGAGCTCGGCATTACGGGCACGCAGGCGAGCATGCTGTTCATGATCGCCGTCGGAAAGTGCTCGACGGCCGCCGAACTCGCGCGGGAATACGGGATCGACGCGAGCGCGGTCACGCGCCTGCTCGATCGCGTCGAGAAACGCGGCCTGCTGTCCCGCGTGCGCAGCATCGAGGATCGGCGGGTCGTACGGCTCGAGCTGACCGATGAAGGCCGCGCGCTTGCCGAGCGTTTGCCGCCGGTGTTCCGTAGCGTGCTCGACGAGCTGCTGGACGGATTTACGCCGGAAGAAGTCGGGTTCCTGAAGAGCATGCTGCGCCGCATTCTCAGCAACTACTGCGAAACCGCGGGCGGCAGCATCACGTAATAGTTGCCATAACAATTACTTTTGACAGATTAATGTAAGGAAATCCTTGCAGTGTCCATCATTCATTCCGAGTCAGGGAACAGCGCGATGAAATCCTCCCCGTTGTCCGTGCGCGCCGGGTCGTGCCGCGCCGCCGTCGCCGCCGCGGTTGCCGCGCTGGCGCTGGCGGGCTGCGCAAACTACATCGGCATCAAGAGCGACAAGCAGATCGCACCCGCATCGCAATTCGAAACCGCCCAGAGCCTGCCGGCCCAGGGCGGCCAGTGGCCGGCGCTCGACTGGGCCAACCAGTTCGGCGATCCGCAGTTGCCGAAGCTGATCGACGAGGCGCTCCAGGGCAACCCGTCGATCGCGCAGGCACAGGCGCGCATCGCGAAGGCGTCGTCGTACATCGAGTCGTCGCGCTCGAACCTGATGCCGAAGGCCGAAGCCAGCTACTCGTGGACACGCGAGCTGTATTCGTCGAACGCGCTGTTCCCGCCCCCGTACGGCGGCCAGTGGTACAGCGAGAACAACGCCCTCGCGAGCGCGTCGTGGGATCTCGACCTGTGGGGCAAGAATCGCGAGCGCCTGCACACCGCCGTGTCGCAGGAAAAGGCCGCCGAGGCCGACATGCAACAGGCGCGCATCACGCTCGCGTCGTCCGTGGCCCGCACCTACAACTCGCTCGCCCAACTGTATGCGCTGCGCGACATCGCGCAGCGCGAGATCGCCAACCGCCAGACGGTCGGCAGGATCACCGACGGCCGCGTGTCGGCCGGTCTCGACACCAACGTGGAACGCCAGACGGCGCGCGGCAACATCGCGACGACCCAGGCATCGCTGTCCGACCTCGACGGCCAGATCACGACCGTGCGCTACCAGCTCGCCGCGCTGCTCGGCAAGGGGCCGGACCGCGGATTGCAGATCGCCGCGCCGGTGATGAACCCGACCGGCGAAGTCGCACTGCCCGGCAACCTGCCGGCCGACCTCGTGTCGCGCCGCCCCGACATCGTCGCCGCGCGCTGGCAGGTCGAGGCCGCGATGCACGATGTGAAGGAAGCGAAGGCCGAATTCTTCCCCGACGTGAACCTCGCGGCCGGCTTCGGCTTCGATGCGTTCGGCTGGGGCAAATTCCTGAATTTCGCGAGCCGCCAGGCGCAGTTCGGCCCGGCCATCCACCTGCCGATCTTCGATGCCGGTGCGTTGCGCGCGCAGCTCAAGGGCCGCTACGCGGACTTCGACCTGTCGGTCGCGAACTACAACCAGACGCTGATCAACGCGCTGAACGACGTCGCGACGCAGGTCGCGTCGATCCGTGCGGTCGATCGCCAGATGGATGACGCGCAGCGTGCGCTCGATGCGTCGACGCGGGCGTACGACCTCGCCGTGATCCGCTACAAGGCCGGCCTGTCGCCGCAGCTCCAGGTGCTGACCGCGGACACCAACCGCCTCGCATCGGAACAGACGGTGACCAACCTGAAAATGCGCCGGCGCGACATGCAGCTCGCGCTGATCAAGGCGCTCGGCGGCGGGTTCGACGCGACCGGCACGCGGCTCGCCGCGCCCGACGCCGACAAGCAGACAAGACAGGCCGCCAACTGATCCGGCGCCACCACTACGCAGACACTCGAAATAACGGACGGAGAAAATCGCCATGAGCGACCCTCAACAAAACGCCGCCAGCGCACAGCCGCAGAACAACGGGAAGCGCAAACGGATGATGACGCTGCTGATCGCGGTCATCGTGATCGCGGCCGTCGCGTACGGTCTGTACTACTTCCTCGTCGCGCGCTTCCATGAAGAGACGGACGACGCATACGTGAACGGCAACGTCGTGCAGATCACGCCGCAGGTCACGGGTACCGTGATCGCCGTGAAGGCCGACGATACGCAGACGGTCAAGGCCGGCGATCCGCTGGTCGTGCTCGACCCGGCCGACTCGCAGGTCGCGCTGCAGCAGGCCGAGGCCAACCTCGCGCAGACGGTGCGCCAGGTGCGCGGCCTGTTCGTCAACGACGACCAGTACCGCGCGCAAGTCGCGCTGCGCCAGTCCGACCTGTCGAAGGCGCAGGACGACCTGCGCCGCCGGATGGCCGTCGCGCAGACGGGCGCCGTGTCGCAGGAAGAAATCTCCCATGCACGCGACGCGGTGCGCGCCGCGCAGGCGTCGGTCGACGCCGCGCAACAGCAGCTCGCATCGAACCGCGCACTGACCGCGAACACGACGATCGCGTCGCACCCGAACGTGATGGCCGCGGCAGCGAAGGTTCGCGACGCGTACCTCGCGAACGCGCGTAACGTGCTGCCCGCACCGGTCACCGGCTATGTTGCGAAGCGCTCGGTTCAGGTCGGCCAGCGCGTGTCGCCGGGCAACCCGCTGATGTCGGTCGTGCCGCTGAACGCGGTGTGGGTCGACGCGAACTTCAAGGAAGTCCAGCTCAAGCACATGCGCATCGGCCAGCCGGTCGAATTGACCGCCGACATCTACGGCTCGTCGGCCGTCTACCACGGCAAGGTCGTCGGCTTCTCGGCCGGCACGGGTTCGGCGTTCTCGCTGCTGCCGGCGCAGAACGCGACGGGCAACTGGATCAAGGTCGTGCAGCGCCTGCCGGTGCGTATCGAGATCGATCCGAAGGAACTCGAGAAGCATCCGCTGCGCATCGGCCTGTCGATGCAGGTCGACGTCGACATCAAGGACGAACGCGGCGACCAGCTCGCCAACGCGCAGAACACGGTCTACGAAACGAACGTGTTCGCGAAGTACGGCGACGAAGCCGACGCCGAGATCGCGCGCATCATCGCCGAGAACGCCGGCGGCAACGCGCCGGCACCGGCCGCGGCGAAGTCGAACGCCGCCGCCAAGATGATGTAACGGTTCCGACTCCGGAAAACTATCGACATGGCACAGGCTCCTGTCTCCCACCCGCCGCTGCAGGGCGGGCAACTCGTGCTCGGGACGATCGCGGTATCGCTCGCGGTGTTCATGAACGTGCTCGACACGTCCATCGCGAACGTCGCGATCCCGACCATCTCGGGCGACCTCGGCGTGTCGTCCGACCAGGGTACGTGGGTCATCACGTCGTTCGCGGTCGCGAACGCGATCTCCGTGCCGCTGACGGGCTGGCTGACCGACCGCTTCGGTCAGGTCCGCCTGTTCCTCGCGTCGATCATCCTGTTCGTCATCTCGTCGTGGATGTGCGGGCTGTCGCCGAACCTGCCGTTCCTGCTCGGCTCGCGCGTGCTGCAGGGCGCGGTCGCGGGCCCGATGATTCCGCTGTCGCAAGCGCTCCTGCTGTCGAGCTATCCGCGCGCGAAGGCACCGATGGCGCTCGCACTATGGGCGATGACGACGCTGATCGCGCCCGTCGCGGGCCCGATTCTCGGCGGCTGGATCTCGGACAACTATTCGTGGCCGTGGATCTTCTACGTCAACATCCCGGTCGGCATCGCCGCCGCCGCCGCGACGTGGGCGATCTATCGCAATCGGGAGTCTGCCGTGCGCCGCGCGCCGATCGACGGCGTGGGCCTCGCGCTGCTGGTCATCTGGGTCGGCTCGCTGCAGATCATGCTCGACAAGGGCAAGGATCTCGACTGGTTCGCGTCGACGACCATCATCGTGCTTGCGCTGACCGCTGTCATTGCGTTCGCGTTCTTCGTGATCTGGGAGCTGACCGCCGAGCACCCGGTCGTCGACCTGTCGCTGTTCCGCATGCGGAACTTCACCGGCGGCACAGTCGCACTGTCGATCGGGTACGGCCTGTACTTCGGCAATCTCGTGCTGTTGCCGCTGTGGCTGCAGACGCAAATCGGCTACACCGCGACCGACGCCGGCCTCGTGATGGCGCCGGTCGGGTTGTTCGCGATCCTGTTGTCGCCACTCACCGGGAAGTATTTGCCGCGTACCGATCCGCGCTTCATCTCGACGGCGTCGTTCCTGACGTTTGCGCTGTGCTTCTGGATGCGTTCGCGATACACGACGGGCGTCGACGAATGGTCGCTGACGCTGCCGACGCTCGTGCAGGGTATCGCGATGGCGGGCTTCTTCATCCCGCTCGTGTCGATCACGCTGTCCGGCCTGCCCGGCAACCGCATTCCCGCGGCGTCCGGGCTGTCGAACTTCGTGCGGATCATGTGCGGCGGCATCGGCACGTCGATCTTCCAGACCGCGTGGGATCATCGAAACAACTTCCACCATGCGCAGCTGGTCGAGCAGACCAACCCGTACAACCCGACATTCAACCAGGCTGTCACGCAGATGCGTAACCTCGGGCTGTCGCAGGACCAGGCGCACGGCCTCATCAACAACATGGCCACGCAGCAGGCCGCGCAACTCGGCGTGAACGATCTGTTCTACATTTCGGCGGCGATCTTCGTGCTGCTGATCGGACTGATCTGGATCACGAAGCCGGAGCGCGCGGGCGGCGGCGATGCGGGTGCGGCGGCGTCGGCTGCACACTGAGCACCGCGCTCGAACGAGCGCGCCCAACAAAAAACCCGGTCGATTTCGACCGGGTTTTTTTCGTTCCGACGACGGCGCTTGCGCGCCGCGCATCATGCAGCCGTCACGACGAGGCGTTCGGGGGCGAGCACGCCGTTGGCCTTGCGCGCCACGCCGAGCAGTCGCTGCGCGTCGTACACGCGCACGCGCCCGCCCTCGGCCGCATCGATCGGATCGAGCGCCGACAGCGGCAGGCGCTGGCCGTGCAGGAATCGCTTCGCGCTCGTTTCGTCGAGGCGCACCAGCGGAAACGTCGACAGCAACGCGTCGACCGGCTGCAGCCACGCGTCGCGCACGCCTTCGGCGGCGTCGGACAGCGCGTCGAGCGTCACCGCATGCTCTAGCGTCAACGCGCCGACGCCCGTGCGGCGCAGCATCGTCAGATGCGCGCCGCAACCGAGCGCCTCGCCGATATCCTCGGCCAGCGTACGCACATACGTGCCCTTGCTGCAGGTCACGCGGAACGTCACGTCCGGCAATTCACAGGCCAGCAGATCGAGCGCATGGATCGTCACGTTGCGGCCTTCCCGCTCGACGGTCTGGCCCGCACGCGCGTATTCGTACAGCGGCTTGCCGTCGCGCTTGAGCGCCGAATACATCGGCGGCACCTGCACGATCTCGCCGGTAAAGCGCGCGAGCGCCGCTTCGACCGCTGCACGGTCGCATTCGACGGCGCGCGTGTCGAGCACGTCGCCTTCCGCGTCGCCGGTGGTCGTGCGCACGCCGAGACGCATCGTCGCTTCGTAGGTCTTGTCCGCTTCCAGCAAGTCCTGCGAGAACTTCGTCGCTTCGCCGAAGCACAGCGGCAACAGGCCCGAGGCCAGCGGATCGAGCGTGCCGGTATGGCCGGCTTTCTTCGCGAGAAGCAGGCGCTTCGCGCGAATCAGAGCGTCGTTGCTCGACAGGCCGACCGGCTTGTCGAGCAGAAGGACGCCGTCCAGCGCGCGCCGCGGCACGCGTGGACGCTGGGGAGCTGCAGTCGTCATGGGGCGTGCGCGCTCAATCGTCCTTCGCGGGCGCGTCGGCTTCGTCATCGTCCTTCGCGCGCGTCGAGTTGGCTTCCTTGATCAGGCGCGACATTTCCACGGCCTTCTCGATCGTCTGGTCGTAATGGAAGTGCAGCGTCGGCACCGTATGGATGTGCAGGCGCTTGAACAGCAGGTTGTGCAGGTGGCCCGACGCGTGGTTCAGCGCTTCCTGCGTCTTGTCCGGATCGCCGGTGAGCGCCGTGAAATAGACCTTGGCATGCGCGTAGTCCGGCGTGAGCTCGACGCTCTGGATGGTCACGATACCGATGCGCGGATCTTTGACCTCGCGCATGATGAGTTCGGACAGATCGCGCTGAATCTGGTCGGCGATCTGAACGTTGCGATTGGGGGAAGTACGTTTCCTGGACATGATCGATCCGTGATCCGTTTATCAGGATAAAGCGGCGCGCCGTTGGCACGCCACCATGAAAATGGGCGGGACAGGCCCAAGCCTGCCCCGCCCCATGAGCCGATACGCGACGATTACAGCGTCCGTGCGACTTCGGTCACTTCGAAGACTTCGAACTGGTCGCCTTCGATGATGTCGTTGAAGTTCTTCACCGACATACCGCACTCGAAGCCTTGCTTGACTTCCTTCACGTCGTCCTTGAAGCGCTTCAGCGATTCGAGTTCGCCCGTGAAGATCACGACGTTGTTGCGCAACACGCGAACCGACGACGAGCGCTTGACGATACCGTCGGTGACCATACAGCCGGCAACCGTACCGACCTTCGGCACCTTGAACACCTGGCGCACCTCGACCATGCCGGTCACGACTTCGCGCTTCTCCGGCGCCAGCATGCCCGACATCGCGGCCTTCACCTCATCCACTGCGTCGTAGATGATGTTGTAGTAGCGGATGTCGATACCGTTCGCTTCGGCCAGCTTGCGCGCCTGTGCATCCGCACGCGTATTGAAGCCGATGATGACCGCCTTCGATGCCGTTGCCAGGTTGACGTCGTTCTCGCTGATGCCGCCCACCGCGCTGTGCACGATCTGCACGCGCACTTCGTCGGTCGACAGCTTGAGCAGCGACTGCACGAGCGCTTCCTGCGAGCCCTGCACGTCCGCCTTGATGATGAGCGGCAGGTTCTGCACTTCGCCTTCGCCCATCTGCTCGAGCATGCTTTCCAGCTTCGCGGCCTGCTGCTTCGCCAGCTTGACGTCGCGGAACTTGCCCTGACGGAACAGCGCGATTTCGCGCGCCTTGCGCTCGTCCGGCAGCACGATCACTTCCTCGCCTGCACCCGGCACTTCCGACAGACCCTGGATTTCGACCGGGATCGACGGGCCGGCTTCCTTCGTCGGCTTGCCGTTCTCGTCGAGCATCGCACGCACGCGGCCGTAAGCCGTGCCTGCGAGCACGATGTCGCCGCGATTCAGCGTACCCGACTGCACCAGGATCGTCGCGACCGGGCCCTTGCCCTTGTCCAGCTTCGCTTCGATCACGATGCCCTTCGCCGGCGCCTCGACCGGTGCCTTCAGTTCCAGCACTTCGGCCTGCAGCAGCACGTTCTCGAGCAGGTCGTCGATACCGGCGCCCGTCTTGGCCGACACCGGCACGAACGGCGAATCGCCACCGTATTCTTCCGGCACGACGCCTTCCGCGACCAGTTCCTGCTTGACGCGGTCCGGGTTCGCTTCCGGCTTGTCGATCTTGTTGATCGCCACGACGATCGGCACGCCACCCGCCTTCGCGTGCGCGATGGCTTCCTTCGTCTGCGGCATCACGCCGTCGTCGGCAGCCACCACCAGCACCACGATGTCGGTCGCCTTCGCGCCGCGTGCACGCATTGCCGTGAACGCTTCGTGACCCGGCGTATCGAGGAACGTGATGACGCCGCGCGGCGTTTCGACGTGGTATGCGCCGATGTGCTGCGTAATGCCGCCCGCTTCGCCCGCTGCAACCTTCGCGCGGCGGATGTGGTCGAGCAGCGAGGTCTTGCCGTGGTCGACGTGGCCCATCACGGTGACGACCGGCGGACGCGGCAGTTGCTCCGCATCGGTACCGGTCTCGCCTTCGACGAGCAGTGCTTCCGGATCGTCCAGCTTCGCGGCAACCGCGCGGTGGCCCAGTTCCTCGACGACGATCATCGCCGTTTCCTGGTCCAGCACCTGGTTGATCGTGACCATCTGGCCCATCTTCATCATCACCTTGATGACTTCGGAGGCCTTGATCGACATCTTGTGCGCGAGATCGGCAACCGAGATGGTTTCCGGCACGTGCACTTCACGCACGATCGGTTCGGTCGGTGCCTGGAACGTCGATGCGCTGTCCTGGTGACGGCCGCGACCCTTCGGGCCGCCGCGCCAGCCGCGGTCGACGCCGCCGCTCGAATCGCCGCGCGTCTTGATGCCGCGGCGCTTCGCTGCGTCGTCCTGCCAGCCGCCCTTGCCGCCGCCCGGCTTCTTGTTGCGGTCGCCCGCGCCTGCCGGTGCCGTCGTGGCCGCCGGCGCTGCGCCGGCCGGCTTCTTCACGGCCGGGCGTGCTTGCGCAGCTGCGCCCGCCGGCTTTGCCGGCTTGTGCAGCGTGCCCTTCGCTTCGGCCGGCTTCGGCGGTTCCACCGGCTTCGGCGGCTCGACTGCCTTGACCACGGCCTTGCGCGGCGTGTTCATCATTTCGCGGATCGCGCGTGCTTCGGCTTCTGCCGCCGCGCGACGCTTGCTGATTTCTTCCTGCTCGGCGCGCGCCTTGTCCGCCGCCTCGCGGGCAGCATCCTCGGCCTTCTTCGCCGCTTCGCGCTGGGCCGCACGTTCGGCGGCCGCGCGTGCTTCATCCTGCGCGGACTGCGCACCGGCTGCTTCCTGCTGAGCCTCGGCGGCCTGCTGGGCAGCCGCCTGCTGTGCCGCTGCGGCTTCGGCCGCGGCACGCTTCGCCGCCGCTTCTTCCTCGGCACGGCGGCGCTCGGCTTCGGCCGCTTCCTCACGGGCACGGCGCTCGGCTTCCTCGCGCTCGAGGCGCTCCTGACGCTCGCGCAGTTCCTGCGCCTGCTTCTCGAGCAGCTCGGCCTCGCGGCGCGCTTCTTCCTCGCGACGCTTCAGTTCCGCATCGTCGTCCGCTTCGGCGACCTGCGCCTGACCCTGTTCCGCACCCTCGGCCACGTCGTCGCGCTTGACGAACGTACGCTTCTTGCGGACCTCGACCTGAATGGTGCGAGCCTTGCCCGTCGCGTCAGATTGCTTGATCTCCGACGTATGCTTGCGGGTCAGCGTGATCTTGCGCTTGTCGCCGTCGGTTGCGCCGTGTGACTTGCGCAAATGATCGAGCAGACGCGCCTTGTCCGCTTCGGACAGCGCATCGTCTTCACTCGCTTTCTGGACGCCCGCTGCCTGCAGCTGTTCGAGCAGCACACCAGCAGGCATTTTCAGTTCCGCGGCAAATTGGGCTACGTTGTTACTCGCCATTCATTCCTCTTAGTGCAAGGACCGATTCCTTGCGGTTAGCATCGGGTCAGGCCATACGGCCGCCATCAAATCAGTGCGCCATGGTCATTTCTCACTGGAACCAGTGTTCACGTGCTTTCATGATCAACGCCTTAGCGGCATCCTCTTCCATCCCGGTCATATCGACCAGTTCATCCACGGCCAGCTCGGCGACATCGTCGCGCGTCTGCATGCCGTGTTCGGCCAGCTTCGCGAGCAACTCCGGCGTGATGCCGTCGAGGCCCTTCAAATCCAGCGCTGCATTTTCAACCTTTTCTTCGTTCGCGATCGCCATCGTCAACAGAGCGTCGCGTGCGCGGTTGCGCAGTTCGTGCACGGTGTCCTCGTCGAACGCCTCGATTTCGAGCATTTCGTTGAGCGGCACGTACGCGATCTCTTCGAGGCTCGTGAAGCCTTCGTCGATCAGGATGTCGGCAACTTCTTCGTCGACGTCGAGACGCGCCATGAACAGCGAACGCAGTCGGTCGCGCTCTTCGCCCTGCTTCAGGGCGGATTCGTCCGGCGTCATGATGTTGATCTGCCAGCCGGTCAGTTCGCTGGCAAGGCGAACGTTCTGACCGCTGCGGCCGATCGCGACAGCCAGCTCGTTCTCGTCGACGACGACGTCCATCGAGTGCTTTTCTTCATCGACGACGATCGACTGGACGGCTGCCGGCGCGAGCGCGCCGATCACGAACTGGGCGGGATCCTCGGACCATAGCACGATGTCGATGTTTTCGCCACCGAGCTCGTTGCGCACGGCCTGCACGCGGGAGCCGCGGATGCCGACGCAGGTGCCGATCGGATCGATCCGCTTGTCGTAGGCGATCACGCCGATCTTCGCGCGCACGCCCGGATCGCGAGCGGCTGCCTTGATCTCGAGCAGGCCCTGCTCGATTTCCGGCACTTCCATCTCGAACAGCTTCATCAGGAACTCGGGCGCCGTGCGCGAGAGTTCGATCTGCGGGCCGCGCGCGGTGCGGTCGACCTTCGCGATGTAGGCACGCACGCGGTCGCCCACGCGCAGGTTTTCCTTCGGGATCAGCTGGTCGCGGCGCAGCAGCGCTTCGACACGGCCCGATTCGACGATGAAGTTGCCCTTGTCGAGGCGCTTCACCGTGCCCGTCATGATCTTTTCGCCGCGCTCGAGGTAGTCGTTCAGAATCTGCTCGCGTTCGGCATCGCGCACCTTCTGCAGGATCACCTGCTTCGCGGCCTGCGCGCCGATACGGCCGAACTCGATCGACGGCACCGGCTCCTCGATGAATTCGCCGACTTCGACGTCGGGCTTCTGCTCACGTGCTTCGAACAGCAGGATCTCGCGATCCGGCTCCTGCAAGCCTGCCTCGTCGGGCACGACGAGCCAGCGACGGAAGGTTTCGTGCTCGCCGCTTTCGCGATCGATATGGACGCGGATTTCGGCGCCTTCGTCGAACAGCTTCTTGGAAGCGGAAGCGAGCGCGGCCTCGAGGGCGCCCAGCACCACATCCTTGTCGACGTTTTTCTCGCGCGCCAGCGCATCCACCAGCATCAACACTTCGCGACTCATTATTTGCGGCTCCTAAAGTCAACTTGCGGAATCAGGCGGGCTTTGTCGATATCGGCCAGCGTGAAATCCAGCATGGCTGCCTCGCCCTTCTTCCTCTCAAATTCCAAACCGATCGTTTCGCCATTCGGCGCGTGCAGAATGCCCCGGTACGTCTTGCGCCCGTCCAGCGGCTTTTTCAAGGTCACGGAAACTTCGCTGCCGGCGAAGCGCTCGAAGTCGGCCAGCTTCTTCAACGGGCGGTCGAGCCCCGGGGACGAGACTTCGAGCCGTTCGTAATCGATGTTTTCGACCGTCAAGACGTGCTGGAGCTGACGCGTGACCTTTTCGCAATCTTCGAGCGAGATGCCGGCAGGCTGATCGATATAGATGCAAAGCATGCCGCGCCCGGTGCGCTCGAGATCCACCAGCTCGTAGCCGAGCCCGGTGACCGTGGTTTCTATCAGTTCCGTCAGTTGCACAGTGTCCTCTCAGGTGTTCGCGCCCGCCGCTCGCGATTCACCCGCGGGCGCGCGCCTTAGCCGGCGCAGGAAGCGCTACCCGAGATGCCTAACCGTTTCAGCAAAAAAAAATGGGCGGAACGCCCATCTTCTTACTGGTGGTCGCACCTGAGCCGCACATTGAATCCGTACGCCCAGCGACTCCGCGATTATAGCGATTTTTGGCGCAAACGCCAAGCCAGCCGGTAAAAGCCGCGTCCAGCCCGCCTTTACCGACCCAAAATGCGAAACCGGACCGTCCGACCAGGCGGAATAATCCGGCAGCGCGATATATATACAGTCAAAAGCAAACCACGCAGGGCGAGGTGCCGACCCAACCGGACTCGTGCCGGTTTCGCCGGCACACCGGCGGCTTCACGCCGCCGGACGCCACAAACGCTCAGCGGCCCCGCGAGCGATTGCGCTGCGGACGCTGACCGCCGCGCGCACCGCCACCGCCGTTGCCGGCGCCTTCGGCGCGATTGCCGTTGGGATTGCGGTTGCCGCCCTTGCCGCCGCCGCGCTTGCCGCCAGCGCCTTCACGCTTGGGGCCCGCGCCATACGACGCACGATTGCCGTCGACATCGCGCCCACCACCCGAGCGGTTGCCATAACCCGACGGCGAAACCGGCAAGCTGCCGTAACCGCTCAGGCCGGGCAGGCCCGGGGCGCCGCGCCGGCCGCCACCGCGACGCGGCTGGTCGAGCTGACCATGCGTCGTCAGCACCGGCTCACGGCCGATGAAGCCCATCGACGTCTGCATCGGATCCGGCTGGCGGCGCTCGGCCTGCCCGCCACCACCGCGCTTGCCCTTTTCCTCGGACGGCGCCTTCAGGCCGACGGTCGCCATCAGCTTGCGCACCTGCGCCTCGTCGAGCTCTTCCCAGCGACCGCGCTTCAGGCCGCGCGGCAGCGGGATCGGACCGTGGCGCGTACGGATCAGGCGGCTCACCATCAGGCCGGCCGCCTCGAACATCCGGCGCACTTCGCGGTTGCGGCCTTCGGCCAGCGCAACGTGATACCAGTGGTTCGTGCCTTCGCCGCCGCCGTCGCGGATGCGCAGGAAGTTCGCCGGGCCGTCATCGAGCTCGACGCCATGCAGCAGTTTCTGCCGCATTCCTTCTGACAGTTCGCCGACGACGCGCACCGCATACTCGCGCTCGACGCTGTAGCGCGGATGCATGAAGCGGTTCGCGAGATCGCCCGACGTCGTCAGCATCAGCAGGCCTTCGGTGTTGAAGTCGAGACGGCCCACCGCGAGCCATTTCGCCGTCTTCATCGGCGGCAGGCGGTCGAACACCGACGGACGACCTTCCGGGTCCGCGTGGCTGACGATCTCGCCGGTCGGCTTGTGGTACAGCAGCACGCGCGGCGGCTTGTTCGGCAGCTTGCGCTTGACCGGCTTGCCGTTGATGCGGACCTGGTCGGTCGGCATGATGCGCTGGCCGATATGCGCGGGCTCACCGTTCACCGACACGCGGCCGGCGACGATCAGCTCTTCCATTTCGCGGCGCGAACCCATGCCGGCTTCCGCGAGCACCTTGTGGAGCTTCGGCGCGTCGTCGTCCGGCGACAGCACGCGCTTGTTCGCCGGCTGGCTGCGGCCGCGACGCAGCATCGGCGCACGTACGCCGCTGCCGCCCGCCGAATTGTCCGCGTCGAATGCCGGCGACGTCACATAGGCGAACAGATCGTCCTGCGACGCTGCGTCGCCTTCGGCCTTCGCCGCGCCGCCCTCGGCCTTCGCCGAACCGCCGCGTCGCCCCTGGCCGCCTTGCCCGCCCTGGGCACCCTTGGCTGCGCCTTCGCGCTTGCCGGCCGGCTTGCGGCCACCCTTGGCCGCACCTTCCTTGCGCGGCGCGCGTGCGGGCTGCGCTTCCGCCGCGTCGGCCGGCTGCGCTTCCGCGCCCTCGCCGCCCTGCGACTCGCCATCGCCCTTCGACTTGGCTGCCGCGCGGCGACGCGCGATCAGGCTGCGCGGGCCGCGCCGCAGGCCGCGGCGGGGACGCTCGTCACCACCCGCGGCCGGAGCGTCCTGCTCCGGCGCATCGTCGGCACGCGCGGCCTGCACGGCAGGCGCGGACGATTCAATATCGTGGATATCAGTCAAAACAACCTCAAAATGTCAGGTCTCGCGCCCGACCCGGGCGCGGCAAGAAGTCGGCCGCGATCAGGCGCGGCGCTGTTCGGGTTCTGCTTCGTCGTCCGGCAGTGCGTCGGCGCCGATGGGCGCGCTGGCACTGCGTACGGCGTCGGCGAGGCTGTCGGACGTATCGTCCAGCAACTCGCCGTCCGCGGGACGGGAGCGTGAGGCGTCGGCCTGGCCAGCCTCGCCCGGCATGTCGCCGGCCGCTTCCGCTCCGTCTCCGGCAACCGCGTCGGCAGCCGGCTTGCGATCTTCCTCGTTCCACACCGCGTGCAGCGGCTCGGGCTGCCCGCCGGCCGGCGCTGCTTCGGCGCCGCCCTGTTCGCTCTGAACGCGATCCGCTTCCAGCGTATCGCGGTTCGGCATTTCCTGCGTCGGCGCGCCTTCCGTTGCGGCGTCGCCCGGCAATTCATCCGGCGGAACGTGCGGCTCGTCGGCCGCCGCTTCGCCGGCTTCCGGCACCGCGTCCGCCGCCGGCACATCGCCGTCGAAGTCCATCGCCTGCTGCGCGAGCAGCGCGGCTTCGATGTTCGCCGCCGGCTCCTCGAGCGCCGGCAGGTCGTCGAGCGCCTTCAGGCCGAGATCGTCGAGGAACTGCTTGGTCGTCGCGTACAGCGCCGGGCGGCCCGGCACGTCGCGATGCCCGATCACCTCGATCCAGCCGCGATCCTCGAGTTGCTTGACCACCTGCGTATTGACCGTGACGCCGCGAATCTCTTCGATGTCGCCACGCGTGACGGGTTGCCGATACGCAATGATCGCGAGCGTCTCGAGCACCGCACGCGAATATTTCGGCGGCTTCTCGGGATGCAGTCGGTCCAGGTAATGGCGCATCGCCGGCTTGCTCTGGAAGCGCCATCCGGTTGCCAGCGCCACCAGTTCGACACCGCGGCCGGACCAATCCTGTTTCAGATCTTCGAGCAACGTGCGGACCGTGTCAGCCGACACGCCGTCGGCAAAGAGCTTGCGCAAATCGCCGAGCTTCAGCGGTTCCTGCGCACAGATCAAAGCAGTCTCGAGGACGATCTTCGCCTCTTGGGTATTCATGCAGCTAGGCCAGACCCTGTGGTCAAACGAACCGGATCAACAAACAGACGAAAGGAACGGAAGACGCGCTCGCCCGATTCTGATCGGTCATATTGATGGGAGCACGAACCGGGGGCGGCGAACCAACTTCAAGCCAGGCCCAAACCGGACGGAACAGCACGGTTCAACGACGGAACCGCGTGACTGAGCGCCATCTTACGCAAAATTGCCCGGTGCGTAAAGATGAGCCGAACGGCCCGCCGCCCGTACGCCGCACCCGCTCCGTCCCCGCTTCAACGCAGGCCTGCGCCGCGCGCGAGGAACGCCCGCAAGCGCTCGACGCCTGCCTCGAGCCGCACCGGATCGCACGCGTAGCACCAGCGCACGAACCCCTCCCCCTCCGGGCCGAACGCGCGGCCGGGCGCCAGCCCGAGTCCCGCCTCGCGCACCAGCGACTTGCACAATGCAAGACTGTCGCCCGCGCCCGGCAACCGCAGGAACAGGTACATCGCGCCCGGCGGAGGCGGCACGTCGACGCCCGGCAACGTGCGCAGCGCGGCGACCAGGTGGTCACGCGCACCGCGCAGCGCCGCGACGAACGACTGCACGAACGGCTCGCCGTCACGCAGCGCGACTTCGCCCGCGGCCTGGATGAAACCCGGCGCGCACGACGTGTTGTACTCGACCAGCTTCGACAGATCGCCCATGACCGACGCCGGCGCGACCAGCCATCCGAGCCGCCAGCCCGTCATCGCCCAGGCCTTCGAGAACGAATTCACGACGATGACCCGCTCGTCGCGCGATGCGATATCGAGGAACGACGGCGCGCCGTCCGCGCCGAACACGAGCCGTTCGTATACCTCGTCGGCGACCACCCAGATGCCGTGGCGCCGGCAATGCACGAGCACGGCCTGCTGCTCGTCGCGGGACATCACCCAACCGGTCGGATTGCTCGGCGAGTTGACGAACAGCATTCGCGTGCCGGGCGTCAGCGCCGCGAGCAGCCGGTCGACGTCGAGCCGCCAGCCCGCATCGCCATGGCGGAGCGACACGCACTCGACCTGTGCACCGAGGATCTTCGGGATCTCGACGAGGTTCGGCCAGAGCGGCGTGACGGCGACGACGCGGTCGCCCGGGCCGACCAGCAACTGCGCGGCCAGCATCAGCGCGCTCACGCCCGAACTCGTCACGGCGATCGTATCGGCCGCCGTCGCACCGTGACGCGCACCAACATAGGTCGCAATCGCGTTGCGCAGCGGCACGGTGCCGAGGTTGTGCGTGTAGAAGGTTGCGCCGTCGCGCAGTGCCGCGGCAGCCGCGTCGCGAATGAATGCGGGCGTCACGCGATCGGACTCGCCGAACCAGAACGGCAGCACGTCGGGTACGCCGAAGCCGGCGTTCGCCACTTCCCTGATCAGCGACGGACGCAGCGCCTGAACTGCGCTGCGCGCCGCCGGCTCGCCCGTCGCCGGGCCGACATCTGCGGAATGCGTCATCGAGAACCGCCACCGAGGAACACGATCCGCGTAGTGTACCGGCGTGCGCGCCCGATCCGCACCCTTTCAGTCGAGATCCTCCGCCCGCGCCGGCATCTGGCGCACGAGTTCCCAGATCGCCTGCGCGGCCGGCGACAGCGAGCGGTCGCGGCGGCGCACCAGCTCGACGGTGCGCTCGGTACGCGGCGTCAGCGGCCGCGCGACCAGCGTCGATCCGGCCGGCAGCGGCAGCGACAGCCACGGCTGCACGCTCACGCCGACGCCGGCCTCGACGAGCCCGAATACCGTCGCCGAATGCCCGAGCTCCTGCATGACCGCCGCATTGACCCGATGGGCGGCCAGCGCGGCGTCGATCAGCGGCCGGCTTCCGGACGCATGGTCGAGCAGCACGAGACGCTCGCCGTCGAGCGCCGTCCACGGCACCTCGGCCCGCGCCGCGAGCGGATGATCGGCGCGCGCGACCAGGCAGAACGAGTCGGTCATCAACGGTTCGCACACGAGATCGGCAACGGCGAGCGGCCCGATGACGACGCCGAAATCGACTTCGCTCGACTTCACCTTGCGCAGGACGTCGCTCTGCACGTCGTCACGCAGGCCGAGCGTGACGAACGGGAACTGGCGCTCGCACGACGCGACGACGCGCGGCATCAGCCGGCACGCGATCGTCGGACTCGCGGCGACGATCACGCGCCCCCGCCGCTGCTCGCCGATCTCGCGAATCTCGCGCAGCGTGTCGTCGAGATCGGCGATCAGGCGGGACACGCTCGCGATCAGGTTCGTCCCGACGTCGGTCAACTGCACGTCGCGCGTCGTCCGGTCGATCAGCTTCAGTCCGAGCTCGGTCTCGAGTTCGCGCACGCAACGGCTGACCGCGGACTGCGTGAGCCCGATCTCGTCGCCGGCGCGACTGAAGCTCCGGAGCCGCGCAACCTCGATGAATACGCGAAGCTGGCGCAGCGTAACGTTCATCCCCTCTCCTCATCAATCGTCGATACCGATGCGCGATTTTAATGCGCGCCATCGTCGTCGATGTGCGAATCCGGCACCGGCAGCACATGTTTCGCTGCGGTGCAATATCGACGCAAACGCACGTAGCACGGGCGACTTGCACAAGATTGGTGATTGTCCTGATTTGCTGGCGGGTTATTTTGGCGTCTTATACGCCCCTAGCTGACTTAGCCGTCAGCCCGCTGCCAAGCGGCTCTCGAGGGAATCGCCTCAGACGTGGCACACATCGTGCTTTATCTGACGCACAGGGCGCAGGTCGAGTCGGACGGAGGGCAGAAACGCCGCTGCCGGCCAACCGGAAGCCCCCACCCGGCACTCGACGCTCGAGTGCTTGAAGAGTGCGCGGCGCAGGGCAGCGCACCGGAGTTAGCTTCGCTGAGGTGAGGACATGATGCTGTTCGACGATTTGAGAGATAACGAGTGGGCGCTGGTCGAAGGTCTGTTTTGCTCGGAACCCGCACGCAGTGAACGGCGCGGCCGTCCCCGCGTGGAGGCCCGTTCGGTGGTAAACGCCGTGCTGTGGGTACTGTCGACGGGTGAAGGCTGGTCGAAGCTGCCGGGCCGCTATCCGTCGCCGCCGACCTGCCGCCGTCGCTTCGACGAATGGCAGGCAGACGGCACGCTCGCCGAAATCGTCAAGCGACTCGGCACGAGCGGCCGCCAGATCTCGCTGCGCGGGCGCATCGGGGCGAGCGCGACGAAGCCGCCAGCACCGCCGAGCCGCGACCGGCTGCGCGGCGCCTTCTGGACCAACCCGGAATCCTGGCGCGCCCCCGTGAAGATGGCGTAACGCATGCTCGATCGGGCGGCTTCGGCCGCCCGGTTTCTTTCAGTGCCACGCGCTTTTGCGCGGCGCTCGCGCCGTCGTCGATTGCGGCTGTCGTGCGGCGATACATCTATTTACGATTATTTACAGCAAGCCTGCACTCCCACGCTTACCTTAGCGAAATATCAACAGGCCGCGCCGGTGGCTTGAAGGGAGCCCCGCCATGAAACCAATGTCACTGCTCGTCGCATGCGGCATTGTCATTTCGCTGGCGCTGACCGCCCCCGTTCGCGCGGACGATCGCGCGAAGCCGCCTCGCCACCAGCAGGATCATCGGAACACCCTTCGCCAGCAGCCGCCCGTCGCGTCGCCCAATCGGCAGACCGTGCCGCGCGGCGATTTGCGCGGCGACATCGCCAGCAACGCGCGCGCGCGCACTGGCTCGCAGCCGTCCGACCTGCCGCGTCATCCGTAGTCCGCAGGATTTCGTCAAAGAAAATTACCGGATTCGGGAACTGCCCGACATGCGACGAGTCACATTCGTTGCCATGAGCACAGCGTGGCAACAGCAAAAGTATCCGGTACGCCCGTATCCTCGCGATACGGGCTTTTTTTTGCGTCGCCGGTGGACGGCGCGCGAGAACAGGAGTGCGCCGCTACAGGCGGCTTTCGAGAATCGCCACGGCGCTCGCTTCGCTCAATGCGTAGTCGTCCATACGGCGATCGGTCCAGGAAAGCAGTTTCTCGTCACGCTCGAGGCGCGCGCATTCGGCACGACCGTTATCGGTCAGCACCGCGATGTCGACCGGCGCATGGAAACCCGGTGCGGGAGCAACGGTCTTCTGCCTGACCGTGTCCATCAGCCCCAGCGACCGGAGATACTCGAACACGCCCGGGCGGCGCGCCCACGGTACCTGGCGGTACTGCACTCGTCTCAATGCGTCGAGCACCGCTTCGTTGGAATACGTGGTCATCTCGATTCTTTCTTAAAGTGCAGCGACAATGCGAAGCGGCGCGCCGGGCGGGAGCTCCGCCCGCCGATACCGCCACCGGTTCTGGGGGCCGACGTTCGGCGTCGCGTCAGGGCCGGATCGTCAGCCGTCCATAAAAAGACACCATACCCCAATCAAATTGATTCTGTTCGATTCATTTGTACTTCTCTTCATCGGTTTCATGCTCTGCCGCAAGCGGCGGCGACTCATCGCGATCGCGAGCGTCGCGCTGTTCTGGCTGCTCGCGACAGGCTGGCTCGCCGCGCCGCTCATCGCGTGGACCGAGGCGGGCGTGACGCCGGTCGAGCGCCCCGACATGCATGGCCGGACCACGCTGATCATCATCGGCGCCGGCACGCGGCGCAGCGACGCCGGCCTGCGACCGCCTCCCGACGGGGACGCACGCATCCGCGCGACCGCGGCGCTCTACCGCACGTGCCGGCAGCAGGCCGCCCGCTGCACCGTGGTGATGTCGGGCGGCGACCCGCAACGTCACGGCGAAACCGAGGCGGCCGTCTACGGGCGCCTGCTGGTCGCGGCGGGTGTCGCTTCCAGCGACCTCGTCCTCGAGCCGAGCAGCCGTACCACCTACGAAAATGCGAAATTCACTGCATCTATACTACGCTCACAACATGACGACACGCGCATTCTCGTCACGTCGTCCTATCAGATGCGCCGCGCATTGCTCGATTTCCGCCGCTTCGGCATCGATCCGCAACCCGTTTATTCGAACCGCCGGCGCGCGCAAACGGGCTGGCTGCCCCGCTGGCACAACCTGGAGGACGCCAATCAGGCATTGCACGAACTGATCGGCATCGCGCAGTTCCACGTCTACCGATGGCTCGGCTGGTTTTGATGGCAACGCTTGCACCGGCGGCGAACGCGACGGTGCCGCCCCGGGATGGCACGCGCATGACGGAATGCGCGAAGTGTTGCGCGACTTCAACGGGGCCTTGCGCTGCGCCTCGATCCGGTGCACATTGATCCGTCACTTTTGTTACACTCGACACGCACTCGATTGCAGTCGCCAGACAAAACGGCAACATTCGGGTTCATCACCACTTAGCGGAGGTAAAGCAATGAAGAAGACGTCCCTGGCTATTCTGGTCGCGATGTCGGCGCTGACTGGCGCAGCGTATGCGCAAGAGAGCACGCAAATCCAGACCATCACCGACCCGGCGAAGATCGCCGAGATCGAGCAGCGCGCACAGGCACTGCAACAGCAGCAAGCAGCCGAGGCTGCACAGCCGGCGGCGCAGGAAGAGCACCACGGCAAGAAGGCTGCTCACCACAAGGCAGCGAAGAAGGCTGGCAAGAAGGCCGCCAAGGCCGCTCCGGCAGACGCTGCCAGCCAGTAAGTTCGGCGGCACCGCACAAGCGAAAAGCCGAATCCGGGCAACCGGGTTCGGCTTTTTTGGTTGCGGCGCCTGCGCGCTGTGCTAAAGTCGCGCACCGAAATTTTCCACCCGTGCGCACCCCGGTGCGGAGGACAGCATGAGCAACATTCAACTCGACATCGAGTGGACCGAAGCAGCCACTCGCAAGATCAAGCAACTGATGCCGCGCGGCTCGGACGACGCCTTTCTCGCGCTGCCGCCGATCGAGTGCCTGCCGATGGAGGGCGACGTGCTTTTCCTCGGTCCGCAAGGCAAGCAGCAACCGTTCATCGTCGCCGAACGCCAGTATCACCACGACGGCGATGCCGACTGGACGATCATCCTGATCCTCGACGTACCCAGCGCGTCGCACTGACGCGTCGCGGCGGCCGGCAACGCGTCCGGCCGCACCGCCCTGCTCGCACGCGCTGCGACGGCACGCGAATCCCGGGCCGATCGATCCGGTCCACGTCCGTTTCGCGATTGAGCGGCGTGTGAGCGGAACGTTCACACGCGGCCAACGCGACCTCGCCCTACCGGCGCTCGCCGGATGCGAACCGCGCCACCCCCACTCGAATCGATTGCGAATCACCGAATCCCGCACCGGCCGGATCGGCGCCCTCGCATTGCGGCCCCACCAAAAAAATTGCCCGCGCTTCATACGAAGCGCGGGCGAAACCGTCGCCCTACGAGGATAGGCGACGGGGCCATCGAGACCCGCGCGCGGCGCGGATCATCATCGGTTGTGCCCGCGCTCGCAGCGCCGGCATCTGGGGACGTCGAAACCGTTGGTCGAGCGTTCGCGACGCCTGCCCGGTCTCTGGCACCACCCTCCCTGTCCTAACGATTCGAACTAATAAAGCAGTTTGCGTGCCAGGTGCATTTTCGAAAGCACATCATTGATCCATAAGGATATTTTTCGGAACCATGACGATGTAACACCCGTTCCGCTGCCGTAACGCGCGGATGTTACGTAACGTCACAAGGCGGAGCAGCCGAACGTCCCGCACACGCCGACGTCACGGCGCGCGACCATAAAAAAAGCCCGCCGGGCGGCGGGCTTGTTCGACGAGCGGGATCGTACCGCGATCAGCGCAGCTGATTCACGAGCAGCCCCATGATCTGCCGGGCCGGCGACGACGTATCGATCGCCCCCGAATCGTCAACGACTGCCACACGCGTCTGGTCGGCCGTCAGCGCCTTTACGTTGACGCGATACTGCTTCGCCTGCTTTTCCTTCTTGCCGTGGAACAGTTGGCTCCAGAAGCCCTGCTCGGCCGCACTCAGATCCTTCGGATCGACATAGCGCACGAAATACAGACCCTTCGTGCGATCGCGATCGTCGACCGTGAAGTTCGCGCGATCGAGTGCGAGGCCAACGTGCAGCCACGACCGGTCGTACGGCTCGCCGAGCGTGACTTCGGACGGCACCGCGCTCGTGTCGACGTCGTTCGCCTGCGACGACGTACGCGCGACGTTCTGCGCAGCGATCGCCGCGGCGGCCGCCTTCGACGCGTCGGTATCGGCCTTCTTGTCCTTCGGCACCGTGTTGTCGTTGATGTTCGCGACCGGCGGCTCGCCGTTCTTCGCACGCTGCTCGTTCTGCGCGAGCACCGCCATCAGCCGCTTCAGGTATTCCGTCTCGAGCGCCGGATCGTTCGGCTTCGCTTCCCACTTGCTCGAATCGTTGTTCGCGCCGGTGATCGCCTCGCGCATGCCCTTCTGGCTGACGAACACATAGGTGCCGCCGTTCGGCGCCGAATCGAGGCGCGTGCGGTACTTGTTGCGCTCGGCCGTCACGTACGAATTGCCCATCGCCTTCGAGATCACGCTGCGGATCAGGCCGTCGTTGATCTGCGGATGGGTCTCGTTCCAGTCGGTTTCCATCACGCCCTTGTCGCGCTGGTCGACGACGAGCAGAAAGCCCTGCTCCTGCCAGAAGCGGCGCACTTGCGGCCAAATGTCGGCGGGCTTCTTGCCGTCGATCACGAGCCAGCTCTCGGTGCCGTCGCGCTGGATATGCATGCCGGCCACGGCGGGCGCGACGGTATCCGTCGCGGGCGCCGTGTGCTGGACCTGCTGAAGCGCGGACAGGGAAGTCGCGCCGCCCTGCGGCGGCAGCGAACGCTGATCGGCCGTCTCGTCGAGCATGTTGGGCGGCACTGCGAGCGACGCTTCCTTCGATTTCGAATCGCTCTTGTAGTCCACTTTCGTGGGCGACGACGTACCGCAACCGGCGACGAGCGCGCCAGTGGCGAGCACTGCAGCGAACCGCATGGTAAGACGAAGATCAGTCATGTTCGGGGAATCCTCTTCCGCTAAATCACGGCGCTTTCCGTGGATCAACCTTGCATTTTACCGGGGCCGCGCCGGGATGTGCAAAAAAGCGACGGGCAAGAAAAAACCCGCGTCAGCCTGAACTGACGCGGGTTCTTATCTGGTCGGGGCGAGAGGATTTGAACCTCCGACCACCTGCACCCCATGCAGGTACGCTACCAGGCTGCGCTACGCCCCGAAAGAAAAAAATTATAACAGAGAGTTGGCCGGTTTAGAACGGGTCGCATGCATTTTGTGCATATTCTTGCAAAATTTTTTGTGGCGCACCGTGGCATGACGGATCCGACACGAACGGCGACGCACATGACGCCCCGCCGGTCTGTCATCCGTCCACACGATCCGCCTGACGCTCACGCGCTGCGCGCGACACAGATCACCGTGAGCCCCGCCAACCGGTTGAACCGGAACATCGGCAACTCGGCGCGGCAGACCAGCTTGAGCAAACCATTGACTACCGGATGGTGCCGACGCAGTTGCGACGCGGGTTCGCGTGGCTGGCGACGCGCTCGCTCGCTCAGTCGCAATGCTGCCGCGAGCGGAAACGTGAAGCCGAAGTAGTAAGCGCCGCGCTCGACCTCGAGCCCCGCACGGCGCACGACGTCTTCGAGGCCGTCGAGCGTATACCTGCGCTTGTGTTCGAGAAAGTCGTCGTGCGCGCTCCAGAGGAACTGAAACGCGGGAACGGTGATCAGGAAGCGGCTGCCCTTCGGCACGCCGGCCACATATTGTGCAAGCAGCCCGACATCGTCGTCGACGTGCTCGAGCACGTCCATCAGCAACACGAGATCGGCATCGAGCCGATTGACGGCGCGGCGAAAATGGACGGGCTTGCCTGCCGCCTCGCCGTCGGTATCGTCGGCGTAGCTCGTGTCGACACACCACGCTTCCGTCGCCTGCGTGCGCTCGAGCAAATGTTTCGAAAAGAAACCCGAGCCCGCGCCGACATCGAGTATCCGGTTCGCATCCGCCGCGCCCAGGAACCGGCGAATCGCGCTCGCCTTCGACGCGTAGTACCAGTGATCGCCGACGTCCGCTCCCAATACGTCGAGTTCCTTCAGATCCATGACGCCTCCCCCGTGTCGGCCACCATGCTTCGATCATCAAGCCACTGACGCCGATCTTACCGCGCCGCAGCCGTCGCACGCATCGCAAGTTGCGCGAATTGCACCGCGCCCGCATCGCGTCCTAGTCGAAAAGGACGATGGCCGTTTCGCCGCGGATCGCTACCGTGCGCTTACCCGGCGCGAGATCGACGCACCCGGCGCATCGTCCGACTGCAGGCCGATCGAGATCGCAGATCTGCGCGTTGCCGCGGGGCGCGCCGGGCCGGCAGCGACTTCAATCGCAACGGCGGTCGCAACTTCCCGTGACAGTTTCCGACAAAGGTCAGTGAATGCATCAGAAAAACGAAATTTCCCGACGACACTTTCTCCGGCTGGGCGCCGGCACGTTCGGCATCGCGCTGGGAAGCGCGTCGCTTCTGTCCGCGTGCGGCGGCGATTCGATCGCGATCGCCCCCGTCACGACGCCCAGGCTCGCCTCGGTAGCGAACTTTCGCGATACCGCAGGACCGGACGGAACGGGCTATGCCACCCCGAGCGGCGCAGCGATGAAAAAAGGCGTGATCTACCGGTCGTCCGCGCTCACGTTGTCCGCGGCCGACGTCGCAACGGTCGATACGCTCGGCATCACGCAGGTGTGCGACCTGCGCACGACCTCCGAGATCCAAGCGCAGCCGGATGTACCGTTGGCTGGCGCCATTTGGCAGAACCTCAACGTGCTCGGCGCCGCCAATCTCGGCCCGCTGCCGACCAGCGGCGCGACGGCCACGGCCTTCATGATGAGCATGTATCGGGCGTTCGTGACGTCGGAAACCGCACGCACGAGCTACCACGCGTTGTTTGCCGGCTTCGCCTCGTCCGGCGGCAATCTGGTCTTCCACTGCACGGCCGGCAAGGATCGCACCGGCTGGGCGACGGCCATCCTGCACACGATCCTCGGTGTCCGCCCGCAGACGATTCTCGCCGACTATCTGCTGACCAACGTCTACAGCGCGTCGGAAATCGCCGCCTATGTCGCGCAGGCGCAGAAGCGCGGCGGGCAGGATGCGGCCGACATGATGGCCGCGCTGCAAGGCGCGCAAGCCGCCTATCTGCAGGCGGCGTTCGATCAGGTCGTCGCGTCGTACGGCTCGATGACCTCATACATCGAGAACGGCCTGCAGCTCGACGCGTCGACGCAGGATGCAATCCGGCAGCGCATGCTGGTCTGACCGACCATGCAGGCGACGCTGGCGCCAGCGCGGGTGTCATCTCGCTGCCGCCGAGCCCGGACCGGACACGGCCTTCATCCGGCACGAAACCCGGCGTCAACCCACGCCTACGCCGGGTTTTCCGATCCGGCGCAATGCGCGCCGCCCGCCTCGACCGCAAAACCAAACGACCGTTTGATATTCCCGCCCCGACGCTGCGAATCCTTTGCCCTGTCGTGCGCCGGCCGGTGTTGCCCGCACGCCCGCTGTTTGGTAACGCCGCTCTAGCGCGCTATGCCACACTGCACGGCATCGACGACCGCGCCGCGCATCGATCGCGCGCCCTCGCCGGTCACGACAAGACATGGAGACAGACGATGCGGAATTCGGTCCGGCGCGGCCATCGCACGCCCTTGGCAAGTTTCGACTGGATGGCCGGCCCGCGACGCGCGGCCGCGCCGGTTTCACACGGCACCGCCCGCGCGCTCGGCTGCGGCGCGCTTGCGCTCGCGCTGCTCTGCACCGGCTGCGCGGAACCGGCCGCGCCGCGCGACGGCAACGCATCGGTCGCATCGACGAAGATCGAGCGCGCCAAAGCCGAACGCCTCGCCCGCGAACAGCAGCTCGCCCGCACGGTGCCGTCGCTCGCGTCGATCAACCTCACGCAACCGCGCCCGTTCACACTGCGCGATTCCGGCCAGAACGGCGCGATGACGTTCCTGCGCGATGTCGATTTCCGCATCGTCAACAACCTCGGTTTCTTCATCCATCAACTGTCCGCGACGCTCGTGCCGACGCAGGCCGGCGCCCCCATCGTGTTCGACGACCCGACGAGCTTCGAGATCGACGTACACGAAGGCGCGGTCACGCTCGACAACGCAAAGCTGACTGCGCTCTTCGACACTTACATCTTCGGTTACCGCAACGCGCCGCTGCGCAAGCTCGCCGTATCGGCCGGCGACGGCGTGATCCATCTGCAGGGCGAGATGCAGCGCGACGGCTGGGTGCCGTTCTCGCTGACCGGCACGCTCGCGATCCGCGACGGCAGCCAGCTCGTATTCCACCCGACCGGCGTGCGCGTGTCGGGCATCAACGCGCAGCCGGTCATGCGCGCGGCCAACGTGAAGATGGCCGATCTGCTGAAGGTAGAAACACCAATCGCGCGGCTCGCCGGCGACGACCTCGTGATGTCGGTCGACAAGCTGATGCCGCCGCCTCGGCTGAAGATCCGGATCGCCGCGCTGCGCGTAACACCGGCCGGCCTCGACCTGACGCTCGACGACGGCTCGCATGCCGGCTTCGCGCTCCCCGCGAACGCGCCGCAACAGGCGATGTACATCCGCGGCGGCGACGTGAAATTCATGCGCTCGATGCCGATGAACGCCGATATCCTGATCGGCCCGGTCGATCCGACGAAGCGCGACCAGCACTTCGTGTTCGACCTGTACCACTATCGCGACCAGGTTTCGGCCGGCTATTTCAATTTCGACGAAAGCGGCGCGATGGCGATCCGGATGCCGTCGTACGCGGGCCCCGCGAGCGGCGCCGCGCTCGGCAATGCGGCCGCTCGCCTGAACGACAGCTTCCTCGCCGCGCAGCAGAATGCGTTGCGCGACTCGCGCCAGCACTGGGAAGCGTTTGCACTCGCGGCCAGCGCGCCGCAACCCGGCATGCAGAAAGTCGCGATGCGGCGCTCGTCGACCACCCCGTTCAACGAACGGCACGTGTCGAACCGCAACCCGACGATCCACCTGCACAACGTCGACTTCAACCTGTCCGGCGACATCGGCTTCCATGTCGAGGACCTCGACGTGCAGCTGATCGCGAAACGCCCGGGCGAACCGGTCGACCTCGACGATCCGAACCAGTACGACATCCGCATTCTCGGCGGAACGGTGGTCGAATCGTGGAAGGCGATGTCGGCGCTCTTCAACAACTACCTGCTCGACTACTCGCCGCGCTCGCTGAACGACCTGCAGTTGAGCGCGGATGGCCAGGAACTGCGCGTCCAGGGCGGCATCAAGCTCTGGAATCACGTGCCCGGCGTGTGGCTGCCGACCGACATGAAGGGCACGCTGTCGGTGCTCGACGACCGGCACCTCGCGTTCAAGCCGGCGCAGGTATCGGTGCTCGGCATCCCGCAGGCGAAGCTGCTGCGCTCGCTCGGCATCGAGCTCGCGTCGCTGACGCCGCTGCAGCGCCGCGGCGCGGAGTTGCGCGGCGACACGCTCGTGCTCGACCAGTACACCGTGTTTCCGCCGCCCGTATTGAACGGCAAGCTCGGTCAGGCGACGGTCGAACGCGACGGGCTGCGCCTCACGTTCCGGCGTGCCGCCGACGCGCCCGCGCCGAAGCGGCCGCAGATCGACGCGCCGAGCTACATGTGGATGGAAGGCGGCGACATGAAGATGTTCAACGTGCTCGAACTGAACGTGCGCGCGTTGATCCGGAACTCGGCCGAGACCGGCCCGATGCGTTTCGACCTGTACGGCTACCGCAGCCAGGTCGCGCAGGGTTCGGTGCGGATGCTGCCGGACGGCACGCTGGTCGTCGACATGGGCAAGCCGAACCCGCTCGCGTCACGCTGACCCGCCGAGCGCGAACCCGCGTGCATGAAAAAACCCGGCGGCGCATCGCCGACCGGGTTTTTTGTTGATTCGAGCGTTGCGCTCAGTCGTGTTTGAGTCCGTCGATCACGTCGAGGAGCGCCTGCCGCAACGCGACCACGTCGACCGTTGCGCCCGACTTCGCCGGTGCCCGCGCATCGGCGGCCGGCGCGTCGGGCTCGACCGGTGCGGCGGAAGCGCGTTCGCCACCCGGCGAATCGAGCCGGTTGCGCGCGCCGTTGATCGTGAACCCCTGTTCGTACAGCAACTCGCGGATCCGCCGGATCAACAGCACTTCGTGATGCTGATAATACCGGCGATTGCCACGCCGCTTCACCGGCCGCAACTGCGTGAATTCCTGTTCCCAATAACGCAGCACGTGCGGCTTGACCCCGCACAGTTCGCTGACTTCACCGATCGTGAAATAGCGCTTCGCGGGAATCGGAGGCAAGACGACTTTCTCAACCGTAGTGGTCATCGTCGGTTAACCGTCGGTAAAGAATGCGCGGCGGCCGCGCGGAGACTTCGACGCGCGGGCGTTACTCCGCGCCGTTTTCGACCAGCGCCTTCAGCTTCTGGCTCGCGTGGAAGGTTACCACCCGGCGGGCCGCGATCGGAATCGCCTCGCCCGTCTTCGGGTTGCGGCCCGGACGCTGCGGCTTGTCGCGCAGCTGGAAGTTGCCGAACCCCGACAGCTTGACGCTTTCGCCGTTTTCGAGCGCGTCGCGGATCACTTCGAAAAACGCCTCGACCATGTCCTTCGCTTCACGCTTGTTCAGCCCGACGCTGTCGAACAGCAGCTCCGCCAGCTCCGCTTTCGTCAGCGTCGGCGTCTCGGTGGACGCCGGCGCCGAAGCGTCGCGGTTCATGGCGCTGCGTTGCGCCGTCAGGAGGGCTTCGAATTCACTCGAGGTCATGTCGTTCATATCTGCCATACAGCGCGTTAAACCAAAACTCACGATGGGGAAGCGCCACCCGCGAACGGGCGGCCCCTCTCCTTAGCCGCGCAGGCGGGCACCCGCACGAGCCATCCGCTCGACCAGCGTCTGGATCGCCTGATCGACGACCTCGTCCTGTAGCGTGCCAGCCGCATCCTGCAGCGTCACGCGGAAGGCAAGGCTCTTCTCGTGCGCGGCAAGGCCACCGGAAGTATTTGATTTTGCACGAAATTCGTCGAAGAGTACAACCTTCTGAACGAATCGGCAGGCGTCTTCGGCCAGCGCCTTCTTCATTTCGTCGAAAAGTGCCTGAACCTCGACCGCCTGATCGACGACAACGGCGATATCGCGCCGCACCGGCGGGAATTTCGACACGTCGGTCGGCGCCGGCAGTGCACGCGCGATCAGCGCATCCGCGTCGATTTCGAACATCACCGGCGCGTGCGGCAGCTCGTACTTCTGCATCAGGCGCGGATGCAGCTCGCCGATCCAGCCGACCGCGCGGCCATCGACTTCGATGCGCGCACTGCGGCCCGGATGAAGGGCCGGATGCTCGGCCTTCACGAAACGCGCGGCGGCCGGCGCGAGCAGCGCCTCGAGATCACCCTTCACGTCGAAGAAATCGACCGCGCGGGTCGCGACGCCCCACTGCTCGTCGACTGCCGGGCCGTACGCGAGCGCGCCGACACGCTTCGGCTGCGTGTAGCCTTCGACGGTCAGCTCGCCGGCCTTCACCGACGAATCGGCGAGGAACACGCGGCCCGTCTCGAACACGCGCACGCGATCCGCGCGACGGTTCAGGTTGTGGCGCAGCACCGAGATCAGGCTGCCGAACAGCGTCGTACGCATCACCGACAGCTGGCTCGCGATCGGGTTCAGCAGGCGGATCGGAGTGTCGTTGCCGGCGAAGTCGTGCTCCCACTCCGCATCGACGAAGCTGAAGTTGACCGTTTCGGCATAGTCGCGCGCCGCGAGCGCGTGACGGATGTCGTGGATCGAGCGCCGCGTCTCGTTGGTCGCGCGCATCTCGCTCGTCGCGACCGGCGGACGCGCGGGAATCTTCTCGAAACCGTAAATGCGCGCCACTTCCTCGATCAGGTCTTCCTCGATCTCGATGTCGAAGCGGTGCGACGGCGGCGTGACCAGGAACGCGTCGTCGTCACGCTCGAACGGCAGGCGCAGGCGCGTGAAGATGTTCGCGATCTCGTCGGCATCGATCTTCACGCCGATGATGCGGTTCGCGCGCGATACGCGCATCTTCACCGGCGCGCGCTGCGGCAGGTTCACCGCCTGGTCGTCGACCGGGCCGGCCTTGCCGCCGCAGATCTCGAGAATCAGCTGCGTGATGCGCTCGACGTGTTCGACGGTCGTCGCGTAGTCGACGCCGCGCTCGAACCGATGGGCCGCATCGGTCGAGAAGTTGTACTTGCGCGCGCGGCCACGGATGCTGTCCGGCCACCAGAACGCGGCTTCCAGGTAGATGTTGGTCGTATCGAGCGTGACGGCCGTGCTGTCGCCGCCCATGATGCCCGCGAGGCTTTCGACCTGACGGTCGTCCGCAATCACGCCGACCGTTTCGTCGAGCTCGACCGTGTTGCCGTTCAGCAGCTTCAGCGACTCGCCGCGCTTGCCCCAGCGCACTTCGATGCCGCCGTGGATCTTGTCCAGGTCGAACACGTGCGACGGCCGGCCGAGCTCGAACATCACGTAGTTCGAGATGTCGACGAGCGCCGACACGCTGCGCTGGCCCGATCGCTCGAGGCGCTCGACCATCCATTGCGGCGTCTTCGCATGCGCGTTCACGCCGCGGATCACGCGACCCGAGAAGCGGCCGCACAGATCGGGCGCAGCGATGCGCACGGGCAGCGTTTCGTCGAGCTCGACGCGCACCGGACGGATATCGACCGGCGTCAGCGGCGCGCCGGTGATCGCGGCCGTCTCGCGCGCGATGCCGAACACCGACAGGCAATCGGCCTTGTTCGGCGTCAGCTTGATTTCGAAGATCGTGTCGTCGAGATTGAGCGTATCGCGGATGTCCTGGCCGACCGGCGTGTCTTCCGGCAGGATCAGCAGGCCGCTGTGGTCCTCGGACAGCTTCAGCTCGCGCGCCGAGCACAGCATCCCCTGGCTCTCCACGCCGCGCAGCTTCGACAGCTTGATCGCGAACGGCTTGCCGCCCTCTTCCGCCGGCGGCAGTTCCGCGCCGACCAGCGCGACCGGCACCTTGATGCCGGGCGCCACGTTCGGTGCGCCGCACACGATATTCAGCGTCGCGCCGGTGCCGGCGTCGACCTGGCAGACATTGAGCTTGTCCGCATCCGGATGCTTGACGACTTCGAGCACGCGGCCGACGACGATCTTCGACGTCGGCGGCGCAGCCTTGCTCAGCGATTCGACTTCGAGCCCCGCCATCGTCAGCGCGTGCGACAGTTCGTCGGTCGTCAGCTGCGGGTCGACAAAGGTTCTCAACCAGGATTCAGGGAATTGCATGGATGTCTACGTTCGAAACAGGTTAGATCGGCGCCCGGCCCCCGGCGGAAACGTCCGGCGGGGCATGCGCGGGCACATGTCGGCGCGGCGCGTGCGTTATGCGAACTGGCGCAGGAAACGCAGGTCGTTCTCGAAGAACAGCCGGAGATCCTGCACGCCGTAGCGCAGCATCGTCAGGCGCTCGAGGCCGCTGCCGAACGCAAAGCCGATGTAGCGCTCGGGATCGAGGCCCATGTTGCGGATCACGGTCGGATGCACCTGCCCCGAGCCCGAGATCTCGAGCCATTTGCCGGCGTTCTTGCCGTGCTCGAACATCATGTCGATCTCGGCCGACGGTTCCGTGAACGGGAAATACGACGGACGGAAGCGCACGAGGATGTCGTCGCGCTCGAAGAATTTCTTCAGGAAGTCGGTATAGACGCCCTTGAGGTCGGCGAAGCTGATGTTCTCGTCGATCCACAGCCCCTCGACCTGATTGAACATCGGCGAGTGGGTCGCATCGCTGTCGACGCGATACGTGCGGCCCGGCGCGATCACCTTGATCGGCGGGCGGTTCATGCGCGCGTAACGCACCTGCATCGGGCTCGTGTGCGTGCGCAGCAGCAGCTGGCGGCCGTCGGCATCCTTGCCTTCGACGTAGAAAGTGTCCTGCATCGAACGCGCCGGATGGTTCTCCGGGCTGTTCAGCGACGTGAAGTTGTACCAGTCGGTCTCGATTTCGGGACCGTCGGCCACGTCGAAGCCGATCGAGCGGAAAATCTGTTCGACGCGCTCCCACGTGCGCATCACGGGGTGCAGGCTGCCTGCGCCGGCGCCGCGGCCCGGCAGCGTGACGTCGATCGCCTCGGCGGCGAGGCGCTGGTTCAACAGCGCGTCGGCGAGCGCCTGGCGGCGTGCGGTCAGCGCGGCTTCAACCTGCTGCTTCGCGACGTTGATGCGTGCGCCTTCGGTCTTGCGTGCTTCGGGATCGAGCTTGCCGAGGCCCTTGAGCAACTCGGTCAGCGCACCCGACTTGCCGAGAAAGCGTGCTTTCTCGTTTTCGAGCGTGGTGATGTCGGCAGCCTGTTCGAAGGACTGCTGCGCGTCGGCGACAATCTGGTCCAGATCCATAGATCCCATCATTTCCAACGTCATTCGGTCTTGGCGAGCGAAACTGCTCCACCAAACAAAAAAGGGGCTCGGAAGAGCCCCGTTTTCGCTGCAGCGGCCGAGACTACCGGAACGTCGCTGCAACTAACCACGCAGTGCTAATTTCGCAATTAGGCTGCAACGGCGGCTTTCACCTGCTTGACGATCGCAGCAAAAGCAGCCTTGTCGAACACCGCCATGTCGGCCAGGACCTTACGGTCGAGTTCGATCGACGCCTTCTTCAGGCCGTTGATGAACACGCTGTAGGTCATGTCGTGCTGGCGAACTGCCGCGTTGATACGCGTGATCCACAGTGCGCGGAACACACGCTTCTTGTTGCGGCGATCGCGGTACGCGTACTGACCAGCGCGCATCACCGCCTGCTTGGCGATGCGGTAGACGTTATTGCGACGGCCGCGATAACCCTTGGCCAGGTTGATGATCTTCTTGTGGCGGGCCCGTGCGGTTACCCCACGTTTGACTCGAGGCATGTTTCTCTCCTTGGAGTATCAGTTGAGGGGTTACGCGAACGGCAGCATTGCGCGGACGGAGTTCAGATCGGAATCATGAACTGCCGTTGCGCCGCGCAGGTGACGCTTGTTCTTCGTGGTTTTCTTGGTCAGGATGTGACGCTTGAAGGCTTGACCGCGCTTGACGGTACCGCCCGGACGCACCACGAAGCGCTTTGCAGCACTCTTCTTGGTCTTCATCTTAGGCATGACGAACAACTCCAGTTTATTTGATGGCGATGGGTGTGCGGTTGGCTTGCGCCCTTGACCCGCCCTTCGAAACCCAGTCCACTTGTGTACGGCGAACCGCTTGCGCAGCCGCCGTCATTGTTGGCGCGCCGCCCTGACCGGGCCACGCACCGAACCACTTTCGAACCTGCGCGCGTGGCGCGCGGGCCCGTTACTTCTTTTTCTTCGGCGAGAGCACCATGATCATCTGGCGCCCTTCCATCTTCGGCATCTGCTCGACCTGGCCGACTTCCTCGAGATCCGTGCGCAGACGCTCGAGCATCCGCATACCGATTTCCTGGTGAGCCATTTCACGGCCGCGGAAACGCAACGTGATCTTCGTCTTGTCGCCCTCTTCGAGGAAGCGCACGAGATTGCGGAGCTTGACGTTGTAGTCACCGTCATCGGTACCCGGGCGGAATTTGACTTCCTTCACCTGGATGACCTTCTGCTTCAGCTTCGCTTCGTGCTGCTTCTTGGACTCCTGATACTTGAACTTGCCGTAGTCCATCAGGCGGCAGACCGGCGGAACCGCTTGCGGCGCGATTTCCACCAGGTCGACGTCCAGCTCTTCCGATTTACGGAAAGCATCAGCGAGTTTTACGATACCGAGCGGTTCGTTCTCGATCCCGACCAGACGCACTTCCGGCGCAGTGATTTCACCGTTGATGCGATGCGACGACTTATCAGTAGCGATGTTACGTTTCCTCTAAAAATTAAAAAAACGAGCCGCGCTGCCAGGGCGGTTACTTGAACGAGCGCAGGTCTTCCTGCAGACGCTCAACGAAGGCTTCGATCGGCATAACGCCAAGATCGACGCCGCCACGGGCACGCACGGCTACCGTTTGCGCATCACGCTCCTTATCGCCCACGACGAGGAGATAAGGCACCTTTTCCAGCGTGTGCTCGCGTATTTTATAGCTAATCTTCTCGTTGCGCAAATCGGCCGCCACTCTAACCCCTTGTTTTTGCAACGTTTGGGTCAGAGATTGTGCATATTCGGCCTGACTTTCGGCGATATTGAGCACAATTGCCTGGTACGGCGCGAGCCAGACCGGCATTGCACCGGCGTGGTGCTCGATCAAAATGCCGAGGAAACGCTCCATCGAGCCGACGATCGCGCGATGCAGCATCACCGGCCGGCGGCGGCTGTTGTCTTCCGCGACGTACTCGGCACCGAGGCGCTCCGGCAGCATCATGTCGAGCTGCAGCGTGCCGCACTGCCACGAACGGCCGAGCGCGTCCTTGATGTGATACTCGATCTTCGGGCCATAGAACGCACCCTCGCCCGGCAGCTCTTCCCACGACAGGCCGCAGGCCGTCAGCGCTTCGCGCAGCCCCTGCTCGGCACGGTCCCACGTTTCGTCGGAACCCATGCGCTGCTCGGGACGCAGCGACAGCTTGATGTCGATGTGCTCGAAGCCGAAATCGCCGTACACGCTCATCGCGAGCTTGTTGAACGCGATCGACTCGGCAATGATCTGGTCTTCCGTACAGAAGATGTGCGCATCGTCCTGCACGAAGCCGCGCACGCGCATCAGGCCATGCAGCGCGCCCGATGCCTCGTTGCGATGGCACGAACCGAATTCCGCGTAGCGCAGCGGCAGGTCGCGGTACGAGCGCAGGCCGTGCTTGAACACCTGGACGTGACCCGGACAGTTCATCGGCTTGATCGCGTAGTCGCGCTTCTCCGACTCCGTCGTGAACATGTTCTCGCGGTAGTTCTGCCAGTGGCCCGACGCCTCCCACAGCGAGCGGTCCATGATCATCGGCGTCTTGATCTCGAGGTAGCCGGCTTCGTTCACGCGGCGGCGCATGTACTGCTCGACCTGCTGCCACAGCGCCCAGCCCTTCGGATGCCAGAACACCATGCCCGGCGACTCTTCCTGCATGTGGAACAGGTCGAGCTGCTTGCCGAGCTTGCGGTGGTCGCGCTTTTCCGCTTCCTCGAGCATGTGCAGGTATTGATCCTGGTCTTCCTTCTTCGTCCAGGCCGTCCCGTAGATGCGCTGCAGCTGCTCGTTCTTCGAGTCGCCGCGCCAGTACGCGCCCGCGACCTTCATCAGCTTGAAGACCTTCAGCTTGCCGGTCGACGGCACGTGCGGGCCGCGGCAGAGGTCGGTGAAGCCGCCGTGCGAGTACAGCTTGATTTCGTCGCTTTGCGGAATCGATTCGATGATCTCGGCCTTGTATTTCTCGCCGAGGCTGCGGAAATAGCCGGCCGCCTCGTCGCGCGACACGACGCGGCGCGTCACCGGCTCGTCCTTCTTCGCGAGCTCCTGCATGCGCTTTTCGATCTTTTCCAGATCTTCAGGCGTAAACGGGCGGTTGTACGAGAAGTCGTAGTAGAAGCCGTTGTCGATTACCGGACCGATCGTCACCTGCGCATCCGGATACAGATCCTTCACCGCATAGGCGAGCAAGTGCGCAGTCGAGTGACGAATGATGTCGAGACCGTCGGCATCCTTGTCCGTGACGATCGCGAGCGATGCGTCGCGATCGATGACCGTGGACGTATCGACCAGCTCGCCATCGAGCTTGCCACCAAGCGCAGCCTTCGCAAGGCCGGGACCGATCGAGGCCGCAACCTCGGCAACTGTCACCGGATGCTCGTATTGTCGAACTGAGCCGTCAGGCAAGCGTATCGAAACCATAGCAATCTCCGTGATGCCGACAGTGGGCGGCAGACCAGGTACGCGCGATTAAAAATCACGCGCGAAAATTTCGCGACAAAAAAAATGCGGCCCCGCTTTCGAGGGGCCGCATTCGATACTTCACTCAAACTGAAAGGGCGAAAACGTTCCTCGACTAGCGTCGCTCCGAAGTAGTTTCGGTCAACGTTCGCGGTGTCATAACCGTATTCGCCTTGTTCGCGTTGAGTTTCTTTACTGCATCGAACACCCGGAGACCGGGCATTCTCAATTCGTTGGTAGGCTCGATTGGACTCGAACCAACGACCCCCACCATGTCAAGGTGGTGCTCTAACCAGCTGAGCTACGAGCCTAGAGAAGCTAAGATTATATGGAGCTAACGCAGACTTGGCAAGCGTTTTTATGCGGTCGCAGCAAAATGATCGTGCTCCAACCCCATTACAGGGGCGTCACGCCTTGCGCCCCGCCCGCACGACGCCCGGCACTTCGCCGAGCAGCGTGCACGCCCGCTGCACCTGCGCGGAATTCGACACCTCGACCGTGAACTGCATGAATGCCGCATTGCGGCGGCTCTGCGTCTTCACGCCCACCACGTTCATCTTCTCGCGCGCGAACACTTCGGAGATATCGCGCAGCAGGCCTTGCCGGTCGCTCGCCTCGATCATCAGGTCGACCGGATAGACGGACACGCCACGGCCGCCCAGCACGTCGGCCGACCAGGTCGTCTGCAGTACGCGCTCCGGCGCCCGCTCGGCCATCCGCCGGAACGTCGGGCAGTCGCTGCGGTGGATCGACATCCCCTTGCCGCGCGTCACGAAACCACTGATCGGGTCGGGCGGCGCCGGACGGCAGCAGCGCGCAAGCTGGGTCAGCAACGCATCGACGCCGACCACCAGCACGCCGGTCGACGCGCCGTGTGCGACGCTCGCCCCGCTGCTGCGCTTCTCGAAATCGGCGGGCGCCTCGGGCGCATGGTCGGGCGGCGGCGCATCGGACAGCGCGTGCTCGACGTTGCGCAGGCTGAATTCCTCCTTGCCGACGACCGAGAACAACTCATCGGGCGACTTGAAGCCGAGCTTCGCGGCCAGATTGTCGAGATTGACCGACGTCTTGCCTTCGCGCTGCAGCGTCTTTTCGACGAGCGCGCGCCCATGCGCGATGTTCTCTTCCTGCTCGATCGAGTTGAACCACGCACGCACCTTCTGTCGTGCACGCGAGCTCTTCAAATAGCCGAGCTGCAGGTTCAGCCAGTCGCGCGACGGCCCGCCCTCCTTCACCGCGACGATCTCGACCGTCTGGCCGTTCGCGAGCGACGTGTTCAGCGGCACCATCACGCCGTCGACGCGCGCGCCGCGGCAGCGATGGCCAAGCTCGCTGTGCAGGTGATACGCGAAATCGACCGGCGTCGCGCCCTGCGGCAGCGCGATCACGCGCGCCTGCGGCGTCAGCACGTAGATATGGTCGTCGTCGAGCGACGTCTCGCGCAGCTGCGCCCACGCCTTGTCGCCCGAGACTTCGGTGCCGTCCTCGACGTCGTCCTTCCATGCGAGCAGCTGGCGCAGCCACGCGATCTTCTCGTCGTACTTGTCGCTCGCCGAGAACTGGCCGCCATAGCCGCGCGCACCCGCTTCCTTGTAGCGCCAGTGCGCGGCGACGCCGTACTCCGCGAAGCGGTGCATTTCCTGCGTGCGGATCTGCACTTCGAATGCGCGGCCGTCGTCGCCGATCACGACCGTATGCAGCGACTTGTAGCCGTTCGGCTTGGGGCGCGAGATGTAGTCGTCGAATTCCTTCGGCACCGGCTGCCACAGGTGATGCACGATGCCGAGCACCGCGTAGCAATCCTTGATGTCCGGCACGATCACGCGGAATGCGCGCACGTCGTACAGCTCGGAGAAGTCGAGCTCCTTGCCGCGCATCTTGCGCCAGATGCTGTAGATGTGCTTCGGCCGACCGCTCACGTCGGCCGGGATGTGCGCTTCCGCCAGTTCGTGCTGCAGCCGCTCGATCGCCTGCGCGACGTACGCCTCGCGTTCGACGCGCTTCTCGTCGAGCAGCTTGGCGATGCGCTTGTAGGTGACCGGATCCTCGAAGCGGAACGCGAGGTCCTCGAGCTCCCACTTCAATTGCCAGATACCGAGACGGTTCGCGAGCGGCGCATAGATCTCGAGCGTCTCGCGCGCGACGTCGGGCGGCGGGTCGATCTTCGCCGCCGCGTAGTAGCGCAGCGACTGCAGCCGCGACGCCAACCGGATCAGCACCACGCGGATGTCCTGCGCGAACGCGAGCAGCATCTTGCGCAGCGCCTCGATCTGCGTGCGCCGCTCTTCCGCGGCGTCGCGCCCGGCGTCGGGCATCGCGTTCTGCGCGGCGCGCAGGCTCACGGTGCCGAGCCGCAGCAGCTTGCGCACGTCGGATACGAGCCGCGCAACCTCTTCGCCGAAGCGTTCGGTCAACTCCCGCTCCGGGTCGTTCAGGTGCGGCGTCAGCACGAACAGCGCGGCCGCCTGCATCGCGTGCGGGTCGACGTTCAGCGTGCGCATGATCGACGCCGTGCCCGCCGAATGATCGGCGAGCAACTCGCCCGTCGACAGGCGCGCGTCGCCGGCCCGCTCGCGCACGAACGCGAGCACGTCGTCGAACGACGGCGCCGCGACGGAAGAAGCGGAAACGGACTCGGTCATTGCACGGCCTGGCGTATTGCGGTCATCGCGATGCTTCGCTCAGCTCCGCTGCGCGGCGACGACGACGATCTCGACGAGCAGCGCCGGATCCGCGAGCTTCGCCTCGACGGTTGCGCGCGGCGGCGTATTGCCCGGCGCGACCCACGCGTCCCACTCCGCGTTCATGCCTTCGAAGTTCGCGAGATCCGAAATGTAGATCTGCACCGACAGCAGATGCGCCTTGTCGCTGTTCGCTTCGGCGAGCAGGCGGTCGATGTGGCCGAGCACTTCGCGCGTCTGGCCCTTGATGTCCTGGGTGGTGTCTTCGGCAATCTGGCCGGCCAGATACACGGTACCGTTGTGGATCGCGGTTTCGGAGAGACGGGCCCCAACGTGGTGACGAATGACTGCCATGGAATGTTCCGGTCGTGTGAGTGGGTGAAGTATCGGTGGCGACACGGCCCGCGTGCCGCCGAACCGCATATTATGACGCGTTTATGCGCCGCCTTCGACGAAAAACCGGCGGGCGAGCGCAATCTGGTCGGCGCTGATGAACGCCGGCGCATGGCCCGCGTCCTGGATCTCGGCTTGCGTCACGTGCCGGCCGCGCCGCACCATCTCGGCCGCCGTGTCGCGCGACAGCAGGTCGGAACGCTCGCCGCGCACGACCAGCAGCGACGCGCCGGTGGTCTCGATCGCGCGCCACAGCGCGGCCTCGCCGAGCGCGGCCAGTTCGGGCGTCGTCGCCTTGAACGGCTCCGCGATGCGCGGATCGTAGCGCATCGTCCAACCGCCGTCGGGCAGCTCGCGCAGCAACGGCCCATTGATCTCGCGCCATTCGTCGCCGCTCAACGCGCCGAACGGCAGCGACAGCGACGTCAGATAGTCGATGCCCTCCTGCTCCGTCGCGAAGCGCGGCTGCACGCCGAGATATTCGCCGATGCGCGTCAGCGAATCGGGCTCGATGCGCGGGCCGACGTCGTTGACGATCATCCGGCGCAGCGGCGAACCGGGCAGCCCCGCGAGCGCCATGCCGATCAGCCCGCCCATCGACGTGCCGAACCAGTCGACCGACTCGACGTCGAGCCGCGCGATCAGCGTCACCATGTCGGCCACATATTGCGGAATCGCATAAAGCCGCGGATCGGCGAGCCAGTCGGAGCGCCCGCGCCCGACCACGTCGGGGCAGACGACGCGATACGTATCGGACAGCGCAGCGGCGAGCCGGTCGAAGTCGCGCCCCGAACGGGTCAGGCCGTGCACGCAGACCAGCACGCGCGGATTGCCGGGGTCGCCCCATTCGGTATAGGCGACGTGGTGAAGGCCTGCGGCGCTCGCACACTGCACGCGTCGCTGACGGGGAACCGGAGGATTCGCTGAGGTCGTTGGCATCGTTGGCATCCTGTCGAACGTGGACGGTGCGGCGGGCAATGCTTGCGCCGCCCGATGCAAACGATTGTAAACCGCTTCTTAACGACGGGTCGTCACGCGCCTGCGGTCATCCGGCGCATCGTTCGCACCGGCTCACGCGCCGCGGCGCCACGAGGCGCGCAACTGCTCGCGCAGAAAGTCGACGAATGCCCGCACGCGCAACGGCACGTGACGCCCGCCGGGATAGACCGCGTGAAGCGGTGCCGCGGGCGCGGCGAATGCCGGCAGCACGCGGACGAGCCGGCCCGCATCGAGGTCGGCACCGACGTCCCAGATCGATTTCAGCGCAATGCCCGCGCCCTCCAGCGCCAACGTACGAGCCGCACCGCCGTCGTTCGTCAGCAGCGCGGCCGTCACCTCGACCGCAACCGCGCCCTGTACGCCGTCGAACCGCCACTCCGCACGCGGCTGGTCGCCCATCACGATGCATCGGTGCATGCGAAGCTCGGCCGGATGAGCCGGCAGCCCGTGCACGGCGAGATAGCTCGACGACGCGCACAGCACGCGATGATTCGGCGCCAGCTCGCGCGCGATCATCGTCGAATCGGCGAGGCTGCCGATCCGCACGGCAACGTCGATGTCCTGCGCGAGCAGATCGACGATCGCGTCGGTCAGCATCAGGTGCACGGTCAACTCCGGATGTTGCCGCTGAAACGCGGCGACGAGCGGCGCGATCCGCAGCCGGCCGAGTTCGCCGGGCGCCGTCAGGCGCAGCACGCCGCTGACCGTGCCGCGACGATCGCTCATCAGCGTTTCGGCGCGATCGACCTCGGCCAGGATGCGCAGCACCTGCGCATGGAACTGCGCACCGTCGTCGGTCAGCGTCTGCTGTCGCGTCGTCCGGTGCAGCAGACGCACGCCGAGCTGCGACTCGAGATGCGCGAGCCGCTTGCTGACGACGGACAGCGACAGGTCCAGCTCGCGCGCCGCCGCGGACAGGCTGCCGGCCGACACGATTCTCGCGAAGGTATCGAGCGCCGGGAGATCGTCGATCAGCATCGCGGCACCCGTCTCGCGTCGACCTTTCCTTTTTTCGAATAATCCATTCGCCTTTAGACCGTATTTGCGTTCAGAACGGAAACCTACCATACCTGTTCCGCGTCGTCCCGCGACGCCATTCACAGGACATCCGAAACCATGTCGATCCACCTTCCTTCGATCGTGCGCCCGATCGCCCGCGTCATCGCCGCAGCGGCGTGCGTCGCCGCGCTGTCGCCTGTCGCGGCCCGCGCCGCCGACCTTCTCGATCCACACGGCCTGACCGTCGCGACCGACGTGCCGGCTACGCAGGCGCGTGCGCAGATCCTCGCCGCGCGTCGCTACGGCACGTTCTGGGATACCGGTGATGCGACCCTCGCCCGCGCCGCACTCGCAGCCGATTTCGTCGACCGGACGTTGCCGGCCGGCCGTGAACAAGGCGTAGCGGGGCCACTCGCGGCGTCCAGGACGATGCGCACGGCCATCCCGGACCTGCATTGCGACATCGAACAGATGATCGTGGCGGGCGACCGTGTCGTCGTGCACCTGCACTTTCGCGGCCATTTCACCGGCACGTTCAACGGAACGACCGGAAGCGGACAGGCGATCGACTTCATCGCGACCGACATCTACCGCATCGACCACGGCCGGATAGCGGAAAACTGGCACATCGAGGACAACCTGACGCTGATGCGTCAGCTCGGGCTCGTCGGCTGACGGAGGGGACGATGACTGACAGCGACTACGATTCTTCGGCGATGCGTCCGGCGCGCCGCAAGTTTCTTGCGCAAGCAGGCGCCGGGGCGGCCGCCGGCATCGCGCTGGCCGTGGGCACCTCCCGGTCGGCAACTGCCGCGCCGATAGCGGATGCCGCAGGGACGAACGCCAGCGGGTTCTGGCCGAACGACACACGGCTCGTCATCTCGATCTCGATGCAGTTCGAGGCCGGCGGACAACCGCCCAAGGGCGCGGACAGCCCGTTCCCGTCCGTCGAGTTTCCACCGTCGGTCCCGGTCGACCTCGCGTCGGCCACGTGGTTCGCATATGGCTACCGTGAAGGGATCCCGCGTCTTCTCGACCTGTGGGACCGGCATGGCGTGAAGGTCACGTCGCACATGATCGGGGAAGCCGTGCGCCGGCATCCCGAGCTGGCACGTGAGATCGTGTCGCGCGGCCACGAAGCGGCCGCGCACGGCCCGACCTGGCGGTCGCAATTCGCGATGAGCCGCGACGACGAGCGCCGCTTCCTCACCGAAGCCCGCGACATGGTCGAAGCGGCGACGGGACGGCGCCCGGTCGGCTACAACTGCAACTGGCTGCGGCGCGGGCCGCACACGCTGCCGCTGCTGCAGGAACTCGGCTACGTGTATCACATCGACGACGTCAGCCGCGACGAACCCTTCATCGAAACCGTCGACGGCCGCGATTTCGTGGTCGTTCCATACACGTTACGCAACAACGACATCCTGCTGATCGAAGGCCGCAACTACTCGCCGACGATGTTTCTCGAGCAGATCAAGCTCGATTTCGACCAGTTGTACGCGGAAGCCGGCCAGCGGCGGCGATTGATGTCGATCAGCGCGCACGACCGGATCAGCGGCACGCCGCAGATGGTCCGCGCCTGGGACGCATTCCTGCACTACGCTCGATCGCATCCGGGCGTCGCCTTCATGCGCAAGGACGACATCGCCCGCTTTGCGCTGCGCAGCCCGTCGACGTTGCGCGAAGCCGAAACGATCTGACCGGATTGCGCTCACCTGCTCACCCCCTCACCTCGGAAGGACCACCATGAACGATTCACTCGACGGAAAGAAGGTACTCGTCGTCGGCGGCAGCTCCGGCATCGGTGCCGCCGCCGCGAGCGCATTCGCACGACTCGGCGCCGTCGTGACGATCGCATCGCGCGACCCGGACAGGGTCGATGCAGATGCCGCGCCGGGCGCGCAAGTACGCACCGAAGCGCTCGACATCACGGATACGGCGGCCGTCGATGCGTTCTGCGCGCGTGCCGGCTAGTTCGACCACGTCGTGATTTCGGCCGCGAAGACAGCGACGGGCCCGGTCCGCGCACTGCCGCTTGCCGACGCGCAGGCCGCGATGGACAGCAAGTTCTGGGGCGCATACCGCGTCGCACGCTCGATCGATATCGCACCCGGCGGTTCGCTGACGTTCGTGTCGGGCTACCTCAGCGTGCGACCGAACGCGTCGTCGGTACTGCAGGGGGCCATCAACGCGGCACTCGAGGCGCTCGCCCGCGGCCTTGCGCTCGAGCTGTCGCCCGTGCGGGTGAATACCGTATCACCGGGCCTGATCGCGACGCCGCTGTGGGACAAGCTCGCCCCCGATGCGCGCGACGCGATGTACGCGGGCGCCGCGCAGCGCCTCCCGGCACGCCGCGTGGGCCGGCCGGAGGACGTCGCGAATGCGATCGTGTATCTGGCGGCAACGCCTTATGCAACCGGCTCGACGGTGCTGATCGACGGCGGCGGCGCGATCGCGTGATTAGCGTGATTCGGGTGACGTATGCGGTCATGACAAAACGCCCCGCGTTCCACAGGGGAACGCGGGGCGTCGAGCGCCGAGCGTCGAGCCGGAAGGCCGGCGCTTACGCGACCGCGCTCACGTCGAGCGGCGCGCCCGTCTTCGCCTGGATCTCTTCCGCGCTTACGCCGTCGGCGAGTTCGAGCACCTTCAGGCCATTGGGCGTCACTTCGATCACGCCGAGATCGGTGATGATCAGGTCGACCACGCCGACACCCGTCAGCGGCAGGTTGCATTCGTCGAGGATCTTGTGCTGGTCGCCCTTCGCGACATGCTCCATCAGCACGACGACGCGCTTCACGCCCGCGACGAGGTCCATCGCGCCGCCCATCCCCTTGATCATCTTGCCCGGGATCATCCAGTTCGCGAGGTCGCCCTTCTTGCTGACCTGCATCGCGCCGAGGATCGCGAGGTTGATGTGGCCGCCGCGAATCATCGCGAACGAATCGGCCGACGAGAAGATCGACGAGCCCGGCAGCGTCGTGACGGTCTGCTTGCCGGCGTTGATCAGGTCGGCGTCGACCTCGTCCTCGGTCGGCGACGGGCCGATGCCGAGCAGCCCGTTCTCCGACTGCAGCCACACTTCGACGCCTTCCGGCACGTGGTTCGCGACGAGCGTCGGCAGGCCGATGCCGAGGTTCACATAGAAGCCGTCCTGCAGTTCCTTCGCCGCGCGCGCGGCCATCTGGTCACGATTCCAGGCCATGTCAGTCTCCTTTCGCGCGTACGACGCGTTGTTCGATGCGTTTTTCGGGCGTCGCGTTCAGCACGATGCGCTGCACGAAGATCCCCGGCGTGTGGACATGATCCGGATCGAGTTCGCCGTTCTCGACGATCTCCTCGACTTCCGCCACGGTGATCTTGCCCGCCATCGCGCACATCGGGTTGAAGTTGCGCGCGGTGCGGCGATAGATCAGGTTGCCGGACTTGTCGGCCTTCCATGCCTTCACCAGCGCGACGTCGGCCGTCAGCGACGGCTCGAGCACGTAGTGGCGATCGCCGAACTGACGCGTTTCCTTGCCTTCCGCGATCACGGTGCCGTAGCCGGTGTTCGTGAAAAAGGCGGGGATGCCGGCGCCGCCCGCGCGCAGCTTCTCGGCGAGCGTGCCCTGCGGCGTGAATTCGAGCTCGAGTTCGCCGGCCAGGTACTGGCGCTCGAACTCCTTGTTCTCGCCGACGTACGACGAGATCATCTTCCTGATCTGGCGCGTTTCCAGCAGCAGGCCGAGACCGAAGCCGTCGACGCCTGCGTTGTTGCTGATGCAGGTGATGCCCTTGACGCCGGAATCGCGCAGCGCCGCGATCAGCGCCTCGGGAATCCCGCACAGGCCGAAGCCGCCCACCGCGAAGGTCTGTCCGTCGCGGACGATCCCTTCCAGCGCGGCGGCCGCGCTTGGATAGACTTTGTTCATCTGTATGTCCCTTCCTCTATGGAAACCAGCAAAACCGGTTCACGCGCCCACTGGGCCGCAAGCCCGCCGCATCATTCTATGCATGCACGGCGATACCTGCGTCGAGGCGCGCTGTTTTTATATCGCGGCACACCGCCGCGAGATGCCTGAAAGGGTACGATGTGACGCCGATACGGCACAATACGCAAAAATACATAAGCATTTGCCTCCGCTTGCCCGCGCCATGCCCGCTCTCGATTACCAGACTGCCTTTCACCTCGCGCCGCTCGGCCTCGTGATGTCGCGCGACCGCGTGATCGAGGACTGCAACGACGCGCTCGCGTCGATCTTCCGCTGCACGCGGGCCGATCTGATCGGGAAATCGTACGAGGTGCTCTATCCGTCGCCGGACGAATTCCAGCGCATCGGCGAGCGCATCTCGCGCGTGATGATCGCGAACGGCATCTACGCCGATGACAGAATCATGAAACGGGCCGACGGCGAGCTGTTCTGGTGCCACGTGACGGGCCGCGCGCTCGACCGCACCGCGCCGCTCGCAGCCGGCGTCTGGACCTTCGAGGACCTGAGCGCGACGCGCCGGGTCGCCGTCGAGCTGACGCCGCGCGAACGCGAGATCGCCGCGCAACTCGCGACCGGCAAGACCAGCAAGCAGATCGGGCGCGTGCTCGACATCAGTTCGCGCACGGTCGACATCTATCGGGCGCGGCTGATGCGCAAGTACGGCACGAACAATACGCCGGAGCTGCTGCAGCGCCTGCTCGGCCAGTAAGACGCGCGCCGGAATGGCAATCGGCCGCGTGAAGCGGCCGATTCGGGAGATCATCGGGAAATGGCGACACACCGGGCGCCGGCTTCGGCGCCGCCGCGCTCAGCCGACCTTCGCCTCGAGCGCGCGCTCGATCGTATCGCGCAGCAGCTGCGGCAGCGGCACCGACTTGCCGAGCGCGTAGTCGACCCACACGCAGCGCGCGTTGCCGCGCGCATAGACGTGCTGCGGATCGTCCGCGCGCGTCAGCTCGAAACCGGTGTCGAAGCTGCTGCGGCCCGGCTTCGCGGCCGACATCTTCGCGATCACGTCGCCCGGATAGTGCAGTTGCTTCAGGAACTCCATCGACGCCGTGACGATCACGGGCCCCTGCCCCTCGCCGTTGCCGCCCGCGATGCCGAGTTCCTCGAACCACGAGATCCGCGCCTGTTCCATGTAGCGGAAATAGACCGTGTTGTTCACGTGGCCGAACGCATCCATGTCGCCCCAGCGGATCGGCATCGACATTTCAAATACGGGGGAATATTCGCTCATTGCAGTCTTCTTTGTTGCTGAGTGTCATCCACTCAGGCGAGGCCGAAGCCATCGTCGGCGGAGATAATCGAGCCATTGATGAACTGCGACTCGTCGGCCGCGAGCAGCAACAACAGCCCGTCGAGATCCTGCGGCTTGCCGACGCGCCGGCGCGGCAGCATCGACTGCAGCTTCTGGCCCTGCTCGGTTTCCCACAGGTAATGATTGATTTCGGTATCGATATAGCCCGGGCAGATCGCGTTGACGTTGATCCCGTGGCGGCCCCATTCGAGCGCCATCGCGCGCGTCATCTGCACGACCGCCGACTTGCTCATCGCATACAGCCCGATCTGCGGAAACACGCGCAGGCCGGCCACCGACGCGATGTTGATGATCCGGTAAGGCGGTTTGCCGTTGCCGTTCGCGCGCATGATCATCCGCTTCGCGACTTCCTGCGCGACGAAAAACGCGCCGCGCGTATTGGTGTCGAACACGAACTCGAAATCGGACGGCGTGACGTCGACGAGCTTCTGCATCGTCGAGACGCCCGAATTGTTCACGAGGATGTCGATCGTGCCGGCTTCCGTCTCCGCGTGCGCGATGGCCGCCTTGATGCTCTGCACGTCGGTGACGTCGAGCGACACGACGTGCGCGGCACCGCCCGCCGCCTCGATCTCCGCGCGCAACTCCTTCAGGCGCTCGACGCGGCGGCTCGCGAGCACGACCTTCGCGCCGGCCTGCGACAGCACCTGCGCAAAGCGTTGCCCGAGGCCGCTCGATGCGCCCGTGACCAACGCGACCTTGCCTTCCAGATTGATCGATCGACCCATTGCACATCCCCTTTCGATGTCGTTTCGCCGCCGCGGGCGCCCTGTCCCACGCAGCATAACCCTAGCACATAAAATAGAACGATCGTGCTAATGTATCCGCATGCTGTTGCGGCAAGCGTTTCGTTTCGCAGACAATACGCTCCCGAATAAAAGCATTCTAACGGTTAGAGGAACGCCAATGACCCCCGCAAGCCTCATCGAGCAATACGGCCCGCGCGAATCGATGGAATACGACGTCGTGATCGTCGGCGGCGGCCCGGCCGGGCTGTCGGCCGCGATCCGGCTCAAGCAGCTGGCCGCCGAGAAAGGCACCGAGATCGGCGTGTGCGTGCTCGAGAAGGGTTCCGAGATCGGCGCGCACATCCTGTCGGGCGCGGTGATGGACCCGCGCGCGATCACCGAGCTGTTTCCCGACTGGAAGGAACAGGGCGCGCCGTTGAACGTCGAGGTGACCGAAGACCGCTTCCTGTTCCTGTCCGAGAACAGCGCGGTCACGACGCCCAACTGGGCGCTGCCCGACAACTTCAAGAACCACGGCAACTACGTGATCTCGCTCGGCAACGTCACGCGCTGGCTCGGCCAGCAGGCGGAAGCCTTGGGCGTCGAGATCTTCCCGGGCTTTCCCGCCGCAGAGATTCTCTATAACGACGACGGCTCGGTGAAGGGCGTCGCCACCGGCAACATGGGCGTAGGCAAGGACGGCGAGCCGACCGAGAACTTCCAGCTCGGCATGGAATTGCACGCGAAGTACACGCTGTTCGCCGAAGGCTGCCGCGGCCATCTCGGCCGTCAACTGATCTCGAAGTTCAAGCTCGATGCGAACGCCGATCCGCAGGCGTACGGGATCGGCATCAAGGAACTGTGGGAAATCGATCCGGCGAAGCACAAGCCGGGCCTCGTGATCCACACGGCCGGCTGGCCGCTGAAGTCCGATACGTACGGCGGCTCGTTCCTGTATCACATGGACAACAACCAGGTCGTGGTCGGCTTCGTGGTCGGCCTCGGCTACACGAACCCGTACCTGTCGCCGTTCGAGGAGTTCCAGCGCTACAAGACGCACCCGTCGATCCGCGCGTTCCTCGAAGGCGGCAAGCGTGTGTCGTACGGCGCGCGGGCGATCACGGCGGGCGGCCTGCTGTCGTTGCCGAAGACGGTGTTCCCGGGCGGCGCGCTGATCGGCGACGACGCGGGCTTCCTGAACGCATCGCGGATCAAGGGCAGCCACGCGGCGATCAAGACCGGCATGCTCGCGGCGGACGCCGCGTTCGACGCGCTGCAGGCTGGCCGCCAGAGCGACGAGCTCAACGCGTATCCGGACGCCTTCAAGCAATCGTGGCTGTACACGGAGCTGTACCGCGCACGCAACTTCAAGCAGTGGATGGCGAAGGGTCTCTACCTCGGCACGCTGATGGTCGGGCTGGAACAGAAGGTGATGGGCGGCAACGTGCCGTGGACGCTGCACCACAAGCATGCGGACCACGAGATGCTGAAGCCGGCATCGCAGTGCACGCCGATCGAGTACCCGAAGCCGGACGGCAAGCTGACGTTCGACCGGCTGTCGTCGGTGTTCATCTCGAACACGAACCACGAGGAGAACCAGCCGGCGCACCTGACCTTGAAGGACGCGAGCGTGCCGGTGAACGTGAACCTGCGCACCTACGCGGGACCGGAGGCGCGCTTCTGCCCGGCGGCGGTGTACGAGTTCGTGAAGAACGACGACGGCAGCGACCGCCTCGTGATCAACGCGCAGAACTGCGTGCACTGCAAGACCTGCGACATCAAGGACCCGACGCAGAACATCGTGTGGGTCACGCCGGAAGGCGGCGGCGGGCCGAATTATCCGAACATGTAACTGCCGAAGAACGCCGCCTCGCGCGGCGTTTTTTTCGTCGGTTCGACGTTCGACATTCGACGCCGCCCGGCTCTCCATCGGGCGCGCGACTCATGCACCGCGCCCGCATCGGCTGCGCTAACGCGCCGCGATCCGCCGACGGAAATGCTCGGTACCGGACACGATCTTGTCGAGCACCGCGTCGAGCGCCCAGAACCGCTCGCGCACGTCGTAGTCGATCGCACGGCAACGAATCGATCCGAACGTGCCGATCCGTTGGTGATAGATCTTCGCAAGCGCCGGGTAGCCCAGCGCTTCCGACACCGCCGAGAGCACCAGGAAGGTCGACAACTCGTCGGCCAGCGCCGGATCCGAGCCGCCCTGCGTGCGCAACCATCGGTACAGGTCGGGATGGAAGTTGGTGAACACGCCGTTGAAACCGGCCGAACCCGCCTTCATCGCATCCCATGCGATCGCGGCGTTTGCATTGAGGATCTTCAGCGGCGACCCCGCGGCGAGTGCGACGCGTCGCTTCACCGTCTCCAGATCGCAGCTCACGTCCTTCAACATCACGAAGCGGCCGGTGTCGATGCACGCACGCAGTTCGTCATCGGACAGCAGTCGCCGATAAGGCGCCGGACATTCGTACAAACCGAGCGGCAGATCCGACGGCAACCGGGCGAGCAGCTTGTGAAGATGGTCGAGAAGCGCGGCGCTGCCCTTGCGCTGCGGATCGAGACGGTTGGTCACGAGCACGACGCCCTGCGCACCCGATTCTGCTGCAGCACGCAGCTCGGCGACCTGCGCATCCAGATCGTCGCTGATGTGCCCGGACGCGACGACGGGCACGCGCCCGGCCACCCGCTCGACCACGAAACGCGCGAGTTCCGCACGTTCGGCAAGACTCAGGAATTGCATCTCGCTCGATTGCGCGACCGCGAACAGCGCATCCGAGCCGTGCGCCAGATACCATTCGACGAGTCGCTCGAGGCCCGCGTAGTCGATCGCGCCGGCGTCGTCGAACGGCGTCAGCATCACCGGTACGATCCCCTCGATGGTTGCGCTCGATTGCCGATGTGGTTGCATCTGTTTCTCCTTCCTTCAGTGAATACGGGGGTGTAGCCGACGGACTCAGGCCGGCAGCGGTCCGGGCGCGGCGCTCGCGGACTGCTCGGGAATCGGTTTGCGCACCAGCAGCAGGTAAGCCATCGCGCCGGCGAATGCGATTGCCGCCGCCGTCAGCAGCGCGGGCACGAACGACCACCTCTGCGCGATGACCCCCGTCAGGATCGGCGCGAGCGCACCGCCGATGAAACCGCCGAAATTCTGGATCGCACCGAGCGATGCGACACGGCTCGGCGGGGCGGCCGCCGTCGCGAGCGCCCACGAGCATGCCGACGCCGCATTGGCGAGAAAGATCACGACCGAGATGCATGCGAGCGCGACCGTGTTGCTCTGCACCAGCGCGGCCGGAATCGTGAACGCGACCATCCCCAGCATCGCGACGACCACCGCGTTGCGCCGGCTCACGACCGGCGAGCGGCTGCGGCGCGTCACCAGATCCGAGAGCCAGCCGGCCACGAGCGAACCGACGAACCCGCACAGGAACGGCACGGATGCCGCAAACCCGGTGCGCACGAGGCTCATGTGACGCTCCATCGTCAGGTACCCCGGCAGCCAGGTCAGGTAGACCCAGTTCAGATACACGGAACCGAAGAATCCGAGCAGCATGCCCCAGGTCGTGCCGTGCGAAAACAGGCTGCGCCAGTCGGCGAAGGTCAGTTTCGGCATCGCGACGGCCGTCTGCGCATCGGCATCGAGATACGCGTGTTCCGCCGCGGTCAATTGCGCGCGCGCCGGATCGCGGTACAACGCAAACCAGACGACGGCGACGACGAGGCCGAGCGCGCCCGTCACGACGAATGCCCAGCGCCAGTTGAACGATGCGACGAGCACCGCCAGCAGCAATGGCGCGAGTGCGGTGCCGAGCGGCGACGCCGCGTTGAAGATCCCGGTCGGCGTACCGCGCGCACGCAACGGAAACCAGTTGCTCACCACCCGCGCCGCCGACGGGAACTGCGGCGCCTCGCCGATGCCCAGCACGATGCGCGCGACGATGAACCAGCCGAAGGTGGACACGATGCCGCCCGCTGCCTGCGCGAGCGACCAGACGATCAGCCCGATGCCGAGCAGCCGGCGCGGCCCGATGCGGTCGACGAGTCCGCCGACTGGAAACTGGCACAGCGCGTAGCTCCACGAGAACGCCGACAGCAGCAAGCCCATCTGCGAGAGCGACAGCCCGAGGTCGCCCCGGATTGCCGAACTCGCGACGGCCAGCGTGCCGCGGTCGAGATAGTTGACGATCCCGCTCGCCATCAGCAGCGCGAGCGCAATACGTTGTCCGCGCCGGATACGTGGCGGCGCCGTCGGAACAGCATGATTCTCGTTCATTGCGTTTGTCTCCATGTCCTGAATGGTTTCCGGGCCTCGGTCTGTTCCGTCTTCGCGGAATCTATGCGGCCCCATGCTCCACTTCCTCGCGTGTCGGAATCGACGTCTGCGCGCCGTGGCGCGTGACGCTGATCGCGGCCGCACGCTGTCCGAACGCGATCGCGTCGTCCATCGACGCGCCGCTCGCCCGGGCGGCCGCGAAGCCGCCGACGAAGGTATCGCCGGCCGCCGTCGTATCGACGGCGACCACCGCCATCGCCCGATGGCGGCCGCTCCCTGCACTTCCGCGCCAGCAGACGCCGCGCGCGCCCAGCGTGACCAGCACGTTGCCGACACCCTTCGCGCGCAGCGCTTCGGCGGCCCGCACCGCCGAGGCGTCGTCGCCGACGGCAATGCCGGTCAGCGACTCCGCTTCCGTTTCGTTGACGACGAGATAGTCGATGCGGGCCAGCAATGCGTCGAACAGCGGCCGGGCCGGCGCCGGATTGAGCAGCACCGGCGTGCGATGTGCGATCGCACTGCCGATGGCGCGCGCGACGGTCTCGATCGGCACCTCGAGCTGGCACACCATCAGCGCCGCGCCGGCGATCGCGTCGCGCGCCCGGTCGATCAATTCGGCATCGAGGCGCGCGTTTGCACCGGGCACGACGACGATGCTGTTCGCCCCGTGCGCATCGACCGTGATCGTCGCGACCCCGGTTGCCTCGCCGTCGATCCGGTGCAGATGCGTCACGTCGATGCGCTCCGCGACCAGCGCGTCGTGCAGACGTGCGCCGAACGCATCGTTGCCGACACAGCCGATCATCGCGACCGACGCACCGAGGCGCGCGGCGGCCACCGCCTGGTTCGCCCCCTTGCCGCCGTGAACGGTCTGGAACGTGGTGCCGAGCAGCGTTTCGCCCGGCACGGGCAGCCGCGGCGCATGCGTGACGAGGTCGACGTTGATGCTGCCGACGACAGCGATTCGGGGTGGTCTGGTGTGGGTCATCATCGAATGTAACCGCTTACATTTTCGGCCGACAAAATGGCCTGGACGGCCATCGTCGACGAAAACTTCACGATGCGGTTGAAATCTGTGAATCTGTGTCTGACATAATACGGAGTAGCATCAAGATAGCGCTTACATTCTCACAGGCGAGACCGGGAATGCAAGCGGGACCACGATGAATCGAGGGTAAACGATGGCGTTTTTGACCACGCGCGGAGCCTGCAGGGCAGCCGCGCCCGGGGATGACCGATGAGTACGCCTTCATCCGGCGGCGGCGCGGCTCGCGCGCGCCGCGGCAGCGGCCGGTCGGTGCTCGGCGACGTCGCGAAACTCGCCGGCGTGTCGACCGCGACCGTTTCGCGCGTCTACAACGATCCCGGCAAGGTGTCGGCCGACGTGCAGCAGCGCGTGCGCGACGCGGCACGTGCGCTGAACTGGATTCCCAACGCAGCCGGCCGCGCACTCGCCTCCACGCGTACCCACATCACCGGGGCGATCATCCCGACGCTCGACGACCAGGTGTTCGCGTCGCAGGTAGCGGGCATGCAGGCGGTCATGGCCGAGCACGGCATCACCCTGTTCCTGGGCTGCTCGAATTACGATCCGGCGCAGGCGCTCGCGCAGGTGCGCGCGATGCTGTCGCGCGGCGTCGAAGCGGTGTCGCTGGTCGGCGAAGCCTATCCGCCGGAACTGTTCGAACTGCTCGACCTGCATCGGGTGCCGTATGTCGTCACCTATGCTTACCGCGACGACAGCCCGCACTGCTGCGTCGGCTTCGACAACCGCGCGGCATTCGCGCGACTGACCACGCACCTGCTCGAGCTCGGGCATCGCGATTTCGCGATCATCATGCAGCCTTCGGCCGACAACGACCGCGTGCAGGCCCGCCTGCGCGGCATTCACGAGACGCTCGCCGCGCGCGGGCTTGCGGTCAGGCCGATCCACCAGCACGAGGGCGCGGCCACGATCGCGTTCGGGCGGGCGAGCCTGCGCGCGATTGCCGACAGCGGCGCGACGCGCCCGACGGCCGTGATCTGCGGCAACGACGCACTCGCGCTCGGCGCCTTGCTCGAGGCGCAGGCACTGGGCATCGACGTGCCTTCGCAGTTGTCGATCACCGGGTTCGACGATGTCGCGCTGGCTCGCGAAATCCGGCCGGCGCTGACGACGATGTGGGTCGACACCGACGCAATCGGCCGCAAGGCCGCCCGCGCGTTGCTCGACGCACTCGAAAACGGCGCAGCCGGGCCCGGTTGCGCGGTACTGCCGGAGCTGCGGGTGCGCGAATCGGCCGCGCCGCCGGATGCGGCGGCCCAATGAAAACGGGGCGCCGCAGGCGCCCCGTTTCGCATCGAATCGGCTAAACCGGTCGAACCGGCGAGTGCCGGCTCCGTTGCATCAGATCGCGCTGCCCGCGATCTTCGGCGTCGACGTCTCGACGTCGCCGCATTGCGCGCGATGGCGCAGCGCGTGGTCGATCAGCACCAGCGCGAGCATCGACTCGGCGATCGGCGTCGCGCGAATGCCGACGCACGGGTCGTGGCGGCCGAAGGTTTCGACCGTCGCTGCTTCACCGGACTTCGTGATCGAACGGCGCGGCGTGCGGATGCTCGAGGTCGGCTTGATCGCGATCGACACGGTGATGTCCTGCCCCGTCGAAATCCCGCCGAGCACGCCGCCTGCATGGTTGCCGACGAAGCCGGCCGGCGTCAGTTCGTCGCCGTGCACCGAGCCGCGCTGCGCGACGCTGTCGAAGCCCGCGCCGATCTCGACGCCCTTCACCGCGTTGATGCTCATCATCGCCTTCGCGATGTCCGCGTCGAGCCGGTCGAATACCGGTTCACCCCAGCCGACTGGCACGCCCGACGCGACGACGTCGATGCGTGCACCGATCGAATCGCCGTCCTTGCGCAGCGCGTCCATGTAGGCTTCCAGCTCCGGAACGATCGCCGCGTTCGGCGAGAAGAACGGGTTCTCACGGACGTGCGACCAGTCGACGAACGGCACGTCGATCTCGCCGAGACCGCTCATGTAGCCGCGCACTTCGACGCCGAAGCGCTCGCGCAGCCACTTCTTCGCGACCGCGCCCGCGCCGACGATCGGCGCGGTCAGGCGCGCGGACGAGCGGCCACCGCCGCGGTAGTCGCGGATGCCGTATTTCTGCCAGTAGGTGTAGTCGGCGTGGCCGGGGCGGAACGTCTCGACGATGTTGCCGTAATCCTTGCTGCGCTGGTCGGTGTTGCGGATCAGCAGCGCGATCGGCGTGCCGGTCGTCACGCCTTCGAATACGCCGGACAGGATCTCGACCTCGTCGGCTTCCTGGCGCTGCGTCACGTGCCGCGACGTGCCGGGCTTGCGGCGATCGAGCTCGACCTGGATGTCGGCTTCGGTCAGCCCCATTCCCGGCGGGCAGCCGTCGATCACGCAGCCGATCGCGGGACCGTGCGATTCGCCGAAGGTCGTGACAGTGAAAAGCGTGCCGAGGGTATTGCCGGACATGATGGAACCGCCCAAAGAGAAATGGACAAACCGATGCGCTGCCGGGGCCGCTGGCAGGCCGATCGTTTGCCGGTCGAGAAAAGAGGTAAACCGCTATTATGCCAGCCGTCCCGGACCCGCGGGCCGCGTGAACCGTTCAGACCATACTGGCCGGCCACGAAGACAGCGCGGCCGAGCATCGTCGACCCGCGCCGTTCCGGTCGAACCGGCCGGTTTGCAGCCGTGTGCTGCCCGACACGAAGCCGCCGGGCCGGCCCTGCCTACTTCCGCGCGCCGCGCAGCTCGGTCACCGCCGCCTGCAGCGCCTCGGGCGTCGCGACCGAGGCCGGGATCGGCTCGCCGACCGCGAGCGTCAGCCGGCTCATCACGCCGCGCTTGATGGGCCGCGGCATGCGCGCATCGGCATGACGGGAGAAATAGCTGCCCCACAGCCCGCGCAGCGCCATCGGAATCACGGGCGCCGGCGTACGGCCCAGGATCTCGGTGATGCCGTGGTGGAAAGTGTTGATGTCGCCCGTCTTGGTCAGCTTGCCCTCGGGGAAAATGCACACGAGTTCGCCGTCCTTCAGCGCGGCCTCGCATGCGTCGTACGCGCGCGCGAGCATGTCGGGATCCTCGTGGCGCGGCGCGATCGGAATCGCCTTCGCATGCCGGAACACCCAGCTCGCGAAGCGCGTCTTGAAGATCCGGTGATCCATCACGAACCGGATCGGCCGCGGGCTCGCAGCCGCCAGCACGAGCGCGTCGACGTAGCTCACGTGGTTGCATACGAGCACGGCCGCGCCTTCTTCCGGGATCCGCTCCGCATGGACGAGACGAATCCGGTAGAACGTATGCACCAGCACCCATGCGACGAAACGCAGCAGGAACTCGGGGACGAGCAGGTAGATATACGTCGCGACCACGACGTTCAGCAGCGCGGTGACGAGGAACAGGCCGGGGATGTCGACACCGGCCTTGGTCAGCCCCATCGCCATCAGGGCCGACAGGATCATGAACAGCGCGTTCAGGATGTTGTTCGCGGCGATGATCCGCGCGCGGTGGGTCGGCGCGCTGCGGCTCTGGATCAGCGCATACAGCGGCACGCTGTAGAAGCCGCCGAACATCGCGAGCAGGAACAGGTCGGCCAGGATGCGCCAGTGGCGCGCACCGGCCAGGAATTCCCCGACCGACAGCAGATGCCCGGGCGACGGCAGCGAGCGGCTCGCGAAATACAGCTCGATCGCGAACACGCTGATACCGATCGAGCCGAGCGGCACGAGGCCGATCTCGACGCGCCGCTGCGACAGCCGCTCGCAGAGCAGCGAGCCGAGGCCGATCCCGACCGAGAACGTCGCGAGCAGGACCGTGACGACGTCGGGGCTCGCGGACAGCACGTCCTTCGCGAAATTGAAGAACGACGTGAGGAACGTCGCGCCGACGAACCACAGCCACGAGATGCCGAGCAGGCTCAGGAACACGGTGCGGTTCTGCCGCGCGAGCCCGAGGTTGCGCCACGTTTCGCTGATCGGATTCCAGTTGATCACGAGATCGGGCTGCGGCGCGGGCGTCGGCGGCACGCGCTGCGCGACGAGCCGCCCCGCGAGCGCGATGACGACGACGCTCACCGCGAGCACGCGCTCGCCGCTGCCTTCGATGCCTGCGGCCGCGCCGCCGATGATCGTGCCGATCAGGATCGCGATGAACGTGCCCATCTCGACGAGACCGTTGCCGCCGACCAGTTCGTGGTCGCCGAGATGCTGCGGCAGGTATGAATACTTGACGGGGCCGAACAGCGTCGAGTGCATCCCCATCATGAACGTGCACAGATACAGCAGCGCCGCGCTGTGCGTGACGAAACCGGCCGCGCCGACCAGCATCAGCACGATCTCGAAGGACTTCACGAAGCGCGTGAGCGTCGCCTTGTCGTATTTGTCGGCGATCTGGCCGGAGGTGGCCGAGAACAGCACGAACGGCAGGATGAAGATCGCGGAGATCAGGAACGCGGCCGTCTTCGCGTCGACGCCGGAGAAGCGCGCGGTGTGATAGGTGACGAGCGACGTGAAGCCGATCTTGAACACGTTGTCGTTCAGCGCGCCCAGGAACTGGGTCGTGAAGAACGGCGCGAAACGGCGCTGGCGCAACAGGTCGAACTGCGACGCGTGGGCGCGCCGTTCGCCGCGCGATGCGGAAGAGACTTGCGTGTGATCGCTCATGCGGAATACGCGCGCATCGTCTGGGCGAAGCTGCGCGGGCCTTGTGTTGTTGTCGAAAAAACGGCGGCGCAGGCTGAACCTGCGCCGCCGTACGCCGAATGGCAGCGCCCGCGCGTCATGGCACCGGGCGCGACGCGTTTCACGGCTTCTGCGCTTCGGCTTCCGATTCCGGCCAGTCGCGGATGTACGCCTTCAGCATCCGGTTCTCGAAGCTCTGCGCCTCGACGACCGTCTTCGCGACGTCGTAGAACGAAATGACGCCCATCAGCACCTTCTTGTCGAGCACCGGCATGTAGCGCGCATGGCGCTCGAGCATCATCCGGCGCACTTCGTTGACATCGGTTTCCGGCGTGCACGTGAGCGGCTCGTCCATCACCTTGCGCACCTGCACGTCGCCGATCGCGCCGCCGTTCACGTGCAGGCGCAGGATGATCTCGCGGAACGTCAGCATCCCGACGAGATCGCCGTACTCCATCACGACGAGCGAACCGATATCGTGTTCGGCCATCGTGTCGACCGCTTCGCGCAGCGGCTTATCGGGCGTCACCGTAAACAGCGTGTTGCCCTTCACTTTCAGAATATCGCTGACGCGCATCGTAGTCCCCTCATGCTTGAATGCAAAACCGCTTTCGATCCTATCGGAAAGCCTGTCAAAAGGAAAGCTCAGCCCCGCGCGGCACGGCCGCCGCCGCTTGCGGACACCGGCCGGCCGCCGCACAATGACTCCATGGACGGCGGCCCGAGGAGACGGCCATGGCACATACGCATACGGAGCAATTCGCCAGCTTCGCCGATTTCTACCCGTACTACCTGAACGAACACCAGAACCTGACGTCGCGCCGGCTGCACTTCATCGGCTCGCTCGGCGTGATCGGCTGCGTCGCGATGGCGATCGCGACGGGCCACTGGCCGTGGCTGCCGGCGGCGGTCGTGTGCGGCTACGGATTCGCGTGGGTCGGACACTTCTTCTTCGAGAAGAACCGCCCCGCCACGTTCCGGCACCCGATCTACAGCCTGATGGGCGACTGGGTGATGTTCAAGGACATCTGCACCGGCAAGATTCCGCTGTAACGCCCGCCCGGCACCGCGTCACGCCGTTTTCGGCGGCCGCGCGTGCGGGTCGGGCGCCCCGCCGGGCACCGGCCCGGGCGCGGCCGCGGCCGGCGCACCCGCAAGCCGGTGCGCGGCGATCAGCGACGCAAGCGATACGTCGAACCGGTCGTTCGACAGGACCTCGAGCAATGCCGCGCCTTCGACGTGGCTGCTGCGTCGCTGCAGCTGGTAGGTCAGTTCGGTGCGGTCGATCACCAGCACGTCGAACAGCTGCGCCAGCGTCAGCTGCTCCGGATTCGCCAGCAGGATGTAGCGCGGCGCGCGTTCGCCGCTGTCCAGCCGCGCGATCCATTCCCGCTCCTCCATCGTCGACAGCAGCCGCTGCGCGGTTTCCATGTCGCAGCGCAACATGGCCGCAAGCCGCATCGCCGTATAGCCCGCCTTGCCGATCGCGCGCGCCTCAGCCAGCCGGGCGAGCAATTCGAGCGCGTCGAACAGGTCGCTGCCCGGATAGTGGATGCGATGGAACTGGCCGACGCGGATCGCCGGCAGCGCGGACGCCACCATCGCGCCGAGCAGCGCGATGAACCAGCTCAGATACACCCACAACAGGAACACCGGCAGCGCCGCGAACGCACCGTAGACGGCCGTGTAGGTCGGAATGCGCCGTACGTAATAGCCGAAGCCGCGCTTCGCGAGTTCGAACGCGATCGCCGCGAACAGCCCGCCGATCACCGCGTCGCGCCATGCGACCGTGCAGTTCGGCAGATACACGTACAGCAGCGTGAACGCGAGCACGGTCAGCGGCAGCGACACGAACGCGAGCAGCCATTCGACGATCGACGTCGACGGCGCGGCGCCGGTGAACGCCAGCGACTGCGTAAACAGGTACGACGAGATCGACAGGCTCACGCCGAACAGCAAGGGCCCGAGCGTGATCAGCGCCCAGTACGCGAGCACGCGCTGCGCGAACGGCCGCGGCTTGCGCACCCGCCAGATCAGGTTGAACGCGGACTCGATCGTCATCATCGTCATCACCGACGTGACGACGAGCACGATCAGGCCGGCCGTCGTCAGCCCCTTGGCCTTCGACGCGAACTGGTTCAGGTACTTGAAGATCTGGACGTTGAACTGCGCGGGCATCAGGTGATCCGCGAGGAACCCCTGCAGCGAGATCTGGAACGACGCGAACATCGGGAACGCGGTAAACAGCGCAAACGCGACCGTCACGAGCGGCACGAGTGCCAGCATCGTCGTGAACGTGAGGCTGCCCGCCACTTGCGGGATGCGATCCTCGGCGCTGCGCCGGGCCGCGAACTGCGCGAGGCGCTTGAGGGTGTCGAGATCGACGCTCAACTTCGGCAAACGGCTTCTCCTTCTCTGCTGACGCCGCGCGCCCGGCGGCGCGCCGCCGCCGCGCTGCGCGACGACTTCAGCCCCTATAATAGCCGCTCGATCCAGCAGGGGCCGACTGCACCGGGCATCCGCGCGGCCGCATGCGGCCCCGTCGCCCATGAAAGACATCCTCGTCCTCTATTACAGCCGCCACGGCGCCACGCGCGATCTCGCGCTCGCCATCGCGAACGGCATCGACAGCGTGCCCGGCATGCAGGCGCGCATCCGTACCGTGCCGCCCGTCTCGACGGTCTGCGAAGCCACCGCCTCCGACATCCCCGACGACGGCCCGCCGTATGCGGAGGTGCGCGATCTCGAGGAGTGCGCGGGCCTCGCGCTCGGCTCGCCGACCCGCTTCGGCAACATGGCCGCCTCGCTCAAGTATTTCCTCGACGGCACGACGCCGCAATGGCTGTCGGGCGCGCTGACCGGCAAGCCGGCCTGCGTGTTCACGTCCACCGGCAGCCTGCACGGCGGCCAGGAGTCGACGCTGCTGTCGATGATGCTGCCGCTGCTGCATCACGGGATGATGATCGTCGGCATCCCGTACACGGAATCCGCGCTCAGCACGACGCGCACCGGCGGCACGCCGTACGGCGCATCGCACGTGTCGCAGCACGATCGCAGCGGGCCCGCGGGGCTGTCGGCGGACGAAAAGGCGCTCGCGGCCGCGCTTGGCGTTCGGCTCGCGCGTGCGGCAGCGGCCCTCGCCGACGCCCGGGCCGCCGAGGCCGCATGAACGCGCCTGCCCGTCCCGCCCGTCCCCCCGTCGCCGCCCGGCCGCGCTGTGCGCTGACCGCGGCCGCGTGCCTCGTCGCGCTGATCGCGCTGTCGCTCGCGTGGGAACTGTGGCTCGCGCCGCTGCGCCCGGGCGGCTCGGCGCTGATGCTCAAGGCCGTGCCGCTCGCGCTCGCGCTGCCCGGCGTCTGGCGGCGTAACATCTATACGATGCAGTGGGCGAGCATGCTGATCCTCGTCTATTTCGCCGAAGGCATCGTGCGCGGCATGTCCGACCGCGGATTGTCCGCGACGCTCGGCTGGTGCGAGACCGCGCTCGCCGTCGGCTTCTTCGTGGCCGCGCTGGCCTACGTCGCGCCGTTCAAGCGCGCGGCGAAGCAGCAGCGCGCCGCGTCCTGACCCTTACGCGACCGAACGTATGAATTCTTCCGAAGCCTTCGTATCCGCCTGCCGAGACGCGATCGGCGCCACCTACGTGCTGACCGAGCCGCACGACACCGAACCGTTCCTGACCGACTGGCGCCGCCGCTACAAGGGTAGCGCGTGCGCAGTGCTGAAACCGGCCGATACGGCAGAAGTCGCCGCGCTCGTCCGGCTCGCCAACGCGCACGGCGTCGCGCTCGTGCCGCAGGGCGGCAACACGGGGCTCGCCGGCGGCGCGACGCCCGACGCGAGCGGCGGCCAGGCGGTGCTGAGCCTCGCGCGCCTGAACCGCGTGCGGGCCCTCGATCCGCACAACAACACGATCACGGTCGACGCCGGCGTGATCCTCGCCGACGTGCAGGCGCGCGCCCGCGAAGGCGGCCGGCTGTTCGCGCTGAGCCTCGCCGCCGAAGGCAGCTGCACGATCGGCGGCAACCTGTCGACCAACGCGGGCGGCACCGCGGTGCTGCGCTACGGCAACGCACGCGAGCTGTGCCTCGGGCTCGAGGTCGTGACGCCGCAGGGCGAGATCTGGGACGGCCTGCGCGGGCTGCGCAAGGACAACACCGGCTACGACTTGCGCGACCTGTTCATCGGCGCCGAAGGCACGCTCGGGATCATCACGGCCGCCGTGCTGAAGCTGCATCCGCTGCCGGCCGCGCAGGTCACGGCGCTGGCCGCGCTCGAGTCGCCGCACGCGGCGCTCGACTTCCTCGCGCTCGCGCAACGCGCGGCCGGCCCGCTGCTGACCGGCTTCGAGCTGATGTCCGACTTCTGCATGCAGCTGGTCGGCAAGCACTATCCGCAACTGCGCTATCCGTTCGACCGCACGCATGCGCAGACGGTGCTGCTCGAACTGTCGGACAACGAAAGCGAAACGCATGCGCGCGCGCTGTTCGAAAAACTGATGGAAGAGGCGTTCGAGGCCGGGCTCGTGGTCGACGCGGTCGTCGCGGAAAATCTCGCGCAATCGCGCGCGTTCTGGGACCTGCGCGAACACATCCCGCTCGCGCAGGCCGACGAAGGTCTCAACATCAAGCACGACATCGCGGTGCCGATCTCGTCGATCGCGCGCTTCATCGACGAAACCGACGCGGCGATCCAGCAGGCCGCGCCGGGCGCGCGGATGGTCACGTTCGGCCACCTCGGCGACGGCAACCTGCACTACAACGTGCAGACGCCCGAAGGCGGCGACCCGAAGGCGTTCCTCGCGGCATTCCAGAAGCCGATCAACCGCATCGTCTACGACAACGTGCACCGTCACCACGGCACGATCAGCGCGGAGCACGGGATCGGCCAGCTGAAGATCGACGACGCGCAGCGCTACAAGTCGCCGGTCGAAACGGCGCTCATGCGCACGCTGAAGACCGCGCTCGACCCGCGCGGGCTGATGAATCCCGGCAAGGTCCTGCACTGAAGCCCCCGTCCCGGAGCGATGCCCATGAGAGTTCGCGTCCTGTCCGACCTGCATCTCGAATGCAACCAGCCCGACACGATCGCGCATGCCGACGCGGATCTCGTCGTGCTGGCCGGTGATATCCACAATCACGCGGAAGGCCTGCGCTGGGCCGCGGAGACGTTCGATCCCGACGTGCCGGTGATCTACGTGCCGGGTAATCACGAGTACTACGACGGGGAATTCGGCGCGCTCGAAACCGCGATGCGCGACGCCGCGCACACGATCGACCACGTGCATTACCTGAACAACGGCGTGTACGTCGATCCGGCGCAGCGCTTTCGCGTGCTCGGCACGACGCTGTGGGCCGATTTCTCGCTGTTCGGCGCCGATCAGGCGAGCGTCGCGCGCGCGATCGACGCGGCCATGCGCGTGATGCTCGATTTCAAGGGATTGATCCAGGTGACGTGGCCGCACGATGCGTCCGTGCATGCGGCGGCAGCCCCGGAGCGGGATTTCACGCCGGCCGACGCGATCGCGCTGCACCGGCAAGGCCGCGCGTGGCTGGAAGCACGGCTCGCGACACCGTTCGCGGGCCGCACGATCGTCGTCACGCATCATGCGCCGCACCTGCGCTCGCTGGCGGAGCGTTATGCGGAAGACCTGGCGTCGGCGGGATTCGTCACGGACATGGCGGAACTCGTGCGGCCGCCCGTGGACCTGTGGATCCACGGCCACACGCATACTTCATTCGATTACGTGACCGACAGCGGCACGCGCGTGGTGTGCAACCCGCGCGGCTATATCCGCCGGCGCACCGGCGAACTGGAGAATCCCGCGTTTGCGTGGGACAAGGTAGTCGAGCTCGGCTGAGCGCCAAGCCATCGGGCCGCGCGATGCGGCCCTACCCGAGCTGAAAGGCCCCCGATCAGCGATCGGCGCGGCGCGAGCCGTTCGACGACGGGCGCACCCGCACCGGCACCGGCTTCATCCGCGCCTTCATCGCGCGCAGCAGATCGCGCGTCGCCGCGGCGGCAGCAGCCGCACCAAGCAAAACTCCAAGGCCGATCATCAGTTGCGTATCCATTGCGACTCCGGGTGTGGGCAGTTCCAAATCTCGATGATTGAAACAGTATCAAACTGTCCGCGGTCCGTTGGTAAAAAAATGTTGCGTGAAGGACAAATCTCGTCAGATTGCACTCGACCGCGCGCTCATGTCGCAGCCGTGAACTGCGCGAGCGCCGCTTCGTCGGCTTCCAGCGTGGCCGGCAGCTCGTCGCGCAGGAAATCGACCCAGGTGCGGATTTTCGCGTCGAGGTACTGGCGCGACGGATACAGCGCATAGATGTTCATCACGTGCGACCGGTATTCGGGCATCACGCGCACGATGTGTCCGCTGCGCAGCCCGCCGATCGCCGAATAGAGCGGCAACCCGCCGATCCCCATCCCTTCCCGCACGGCCACCGCGAGCGCCTCGGCGACGTTCACGCGGAACGGCGGCGCCGTGACCGGAACCACCTCGTCGCCGCGCGGCCCCGACAGCGACCACTCGTCGAAATGAAAACCGGGCGCGACCATCCCGAGACAGACGTGCTGCTCGAGATCGGCCGGCGTGTGCGGCACGCCGTGCGCGTCGACATAGCCCGGCGACGCGCACACGACGCTGTAGCTCTCGCCGAGCCGCTGCGACACGAGCCCCGAATCGGGCAGGTCGCGGCCGACCACGATCGCGACGTCGTACCCCTCGTCGAGCAGGTCGGGCATCCGCTGCGCGAGCGTCAGCTCGACGTGCACGTCCGGATAGCGCTGCCGATAGCGCGCGATGGCCGGCACCAGGTAGTGCTGCCCGAGGCTCGTGAAACAATGCACCTTCAGCTTGCCCGACGGCCGCGCGTGCGCGTCGCCCGCTTCGGCTTCGGCCTGGTCGACGTACGCGAGGATCTGCTCGCAGCGCTGCAGGTAGCGCTCGCCCGCTTCGGTCAGCGCGATCCGGCGTGTCGTGCGGTTCAGGAGGCGCGTGCGCAGATGCGCCTCGAGATCCGACACGGCGCGCGACGCATAGGCGGTGGTCGAATTCATCTGCTGGGCGGCCGCGGTAAAGCTGCCCGCGTCGACCACGCGGACGAAGACCCGCATGTTTTGTAACGTATCCATCCCATTACCCGTTTGAATCCGGAGGGATTGTTGCACAGGGGCCAACAAATATTATCTCAAGATTCGTAAAAATGACTTGCACCGTTGTCCATTTATTCAGGAATCACTGAAAAATATAATCGCATCCGACTCATCTATATCCGAAAGGGAGAAAATCGTGCGCTCTCCGGCAACAAAAGGGACGCTGGCACTGGCGGTTCTTGCAGTCTCATTAATAATGGCCGGATGCGCGAGCATGGGCGACAACAGGCCGCAGTCCGCCCGTATCGAAGCGAACACGCTCGACGCCGGTGCCGCGATCCGCGCGGCGGACCACGACGCGGGCTGGCCCGCGTCCGACTGGTGGCGCGCGTACCGCGATCCGCAGCTCGACGCGTGGATTGCCGCCGCGCAGGCCGGCAACCCGAGCCTGGCGGCCGCCGAGGCCCGCGTGCGCGAAGCGCAGGCGATGGCGCGCGTGGCGCGCTCGGCGGAACTGCCGCAGATCAACGGCAACCTGTCGCTGATGCGCCAGCACTGGCCCGACAACGTCTACTACGGCCCGGGGCCGCTCGCCGATACCGACACCTGGAACAACACCGGCACGCTCGGCCTGTCGTACCACCTCGACCTGTGGGGCAAGGACAAGAACGCGACGGAGCGCGCGCTCGACACCGCGCATGCGACCGCGGCCGACGCACGGGCGGCGAAGCTCGAGCTCGAGGTCAACGTCGTGCGCGCGTATGTCGGCATGTCGATGAACTACGCGCTGCTCGACCTTGCGCACGAAACGTTCGAACGCCAGCGCTCGCTGGCCGATCTCGCGCGCAAGCGCCTGCAGGCCGGCCTCGGCACGCAGCTCGAAGTCAGCCAGGCCGAATCGACGCTGCCCGACTACGAGCGCCAGATCGACAGCTACGAAGAAGCGATCCAGCTCGCGCGCCACCAGCTCGCCGCGCTCGCGGGCAAGGGCCCGGGCGCCGGCGACGCGATCAAGCGGCCGAGCCTGTCGCTCGACGCGCCGGCCGGCCTGCCGTCCGCGCTGCCGGCCGACCTGCTCGGGCGCCGCCCGGACGTCGTCGCGGCCCGCTGGACGGTCGACGCGCAGGCTCGCGGCATCGATGTCGCGAAAGCCGCGTTCTACCCGAACATCGACCTGCTCGCGACGGTCGGCGGCTTCGGCGTGACCGCGCCGTTCACCGACTTCCTGCGCGCGATGAACGGCGGCTGGACGGCCGGCCCCGCGCTGTCGCTGCCGATCTTCGAAGGCGGCCGGCTGCGCGCGCAACTCGGCGCGGCCGACGCCGGCTACGACCAGGCGGTCGAACGCTACAACCAGACGGTCGTCGGCGCGCTCAAGGACATCGCCGACCAGGTCGTGCGGATCCGCTCGCTCGACACGCAGAAGAAGGACGCCGCGCGCTCGGTGGCCGCCAACGACCGCAGCTACCAGCTGTCGCGCGAAGGCTTCCGCCGCGGGCTGACCGATTACGTGAACGTGCTCGTCGCGCAGCAGCAGTTGCTGCGCGCGCAGGAGACGGCGGCCCGCATCGACGCGGAACGCCTCGCCGCGCACGCGCAGTTGATGGCCGCGCTCGGCGGCGGCGTCGAGACGGAGGCGCAGACGCAGACAGATGCGGACGTTCGGGGCGGTCATCCGGCCCGCGACGCGTCCGCCGCGGGTGCCGCCGCGCCGGCCGCCGCATCGGGTGCGAAACCCGCCGCGGCCGCCGCGCGCCCCGCGCAGGTCGCGACGGCCGGTTCGGCCGGTGCGGCCGCCACGCCGGCCGCACGGTAACGCGGAGCGACCGTCATGTCAGCCTCCTCCCCCGCTTCCACGCACGCCGGCGGCCCGCTCGCGGCCTGGTACGCCGCCTTCGGCGACTGGGCCCGCAGCGACGGCGCCGCGTGGCTCTACCTGTTCAAGGCGCTGCTCGCCGCGTTCATCGCGACCGGCGTGTCGATGCGGCTCGACCTGCCGGCCCCGAAGACGGCGATGACCACGGTGTTCATCGTGATGCAGCCGCAAAGCGGCGCGGTGCTCGCGAAGAGCTTCTACCGGGTCGCCGGCACGATCTTCGGGCTGATCGCGACGCTCACGTTCGTCGGGCTGTTCCCGCAGCAGCCGCAGCTGTTCCTCTTGGCCGTCGCGCTGTGGGTCGCGCTGTGCACGGCCGGCGCCGCGCGCAACCGCAATTTCCGCAGCTACGGCTTCCTGCTCGCCGGTTACACGACCGCGCTGATCGGGCTGCCGGCATCGCAACACCCCGACGGCGCGTTCATGAGCGCGATGACGCGGGTCGCCGAGATCATGGTCGGGATCGTGTCGGCAGGCGTCGTCAGCGCGCTGGTGTTTCCGCAGTACACCGGCGAGCAGATGCGCACGACGGTGCGCAAGCGCTTCAGCAGCTTCGTCGACTACGTCGCGGCGGCACTGTCGGGCCAGCTCGACCGCGCGCACATCGAGACCATCCATACGCGCTTCGTCGCGGACGTGGTCGGCTTCGAAGCGGCGCGCAGCATGGCCGTGTTCGAGGATCCGGACACGCGGATGCGCAGCGGCCGTCTCGCGCGCCTGAACAGCGAGTTCATGAGCGTATCGAGCCGCTTCCACGCGCTGCACCAGCTGATGAACCGGCTGCGCGCGGCCGGCGCGCAGGCCGCGATCGATGCGATCGAGCCGTACTTCCGCGAAATCGCGCCGCTTCTGACGCGCAACGGCGAGCCGGTGCGCTCGTCGGCCGACGCCGCGCTCGCCGCCGAACAGTTGCTCGCGTGGCGCGACGCGCTGCCGCGCCGCATCCGCGCGACGCGCGCCGCGCTCGAGACGCAGCCGGATTTCCCGCTGCTTGACTTCGACACGGCCACCGAGCTGCTGTACCGCTTCATCACGGACCTGCACGAATACGCGGCGACCTACGCGTCGCTGTCGACCGCGACGCACGAGCGCGAGCGCTGGATCGAGCGCTACGAGCCGCGCACCAACCTGACGGCGATGGTGATCGCCGCGATTCGCACCGCGACCGTGATCCTCGTGCTCGGCGCGTTCTGGATCGCGACCGCGTGGCCGAGCGGCGTGACGCTGACGCTGACGGCGGCGGCCACCTGCGCGCTCGCGTCGTCGACGCCGCGCCCGACCGCGATGTCCGCACAGATGGGCATGGGTACCGCACTGGCCGTCTGCACGGGCTTCCTGCTGACGTTCGGCATCTACCCGCACATCGACGGCTTCCCGCTGCTGTGCGTGGCCCTCGCGCCGCTGCTCGCGATCGGCATCTTCATGACGCTGAAGCCGAAACTCGCCGGCTACGGGATGGGCTACCTGATCTTCTTCAGCTTCCTCGCCGGCCCCGACAACATCACGCACTACGACCCGACGAGCTTCATGAACGACGCGCTCGCGCTGGTGCTGTCGATGCTCGTCTCGGCGATCGCGTTCGCGGTGCTGTTCCCGCCGACCGCGCCGTGGCACAAGAAGCGGCTGTTCGCCGACCTGCGCCACCAGGTGGTCGCGGCGTGCCACGCACGGCTGGCCGGCTTGCGCACGCGCTTCGAGAGCGGCGCGCGCGACCTGATGTACCAGGCGCACACGCTGTCGGCCGACCAGCCCGACGTGCAGCGCGACGCGCTGCGCTGGATGTTCGCGGTGCTCGAAACGGGCAACGCGGCGCTCGACCTGCGCACGGAGCTGGCGACGCTGCCGTCCGACCCGCGCTATGCGCCGACGACACCGTGGCGCCGCGCGATCGAGACGCTGCGCGCCGCGCTGTCCGCGCTGTTCCGCAAGCCGGACGCGGCGCGCTTCGACGCGGCGCTCGCCGCGGTCAACGCCGCGATCGACGCGACCCGGCTGACGCTCGATGCGTTCACGCCGTCGCGCGAGGAGCGCCACCGGCTGCAACGCATCCTGAGCCATCTGCATTTCGTACGCACGGCGCTGCTCGATCCGGAATCGCCGCTCGAGCCGCTCAACCGCAACCGCCCCGTGCGTCCCCAACAAGGAGCCTCGTCATGATGCCGCGTGAAATCGCCATTCTCGATGCCTACATGCCCACGGTGGTCCTGATGTTCGTCCTGGGCGCGCTCGCGACCTGGGCCGTCGACCGCCTGCTCGCCTACACGGGCCTCTACCGTCTCGTCTGGCACCCGTCGCTGTTTCGCGCGTGCCTTCTCGTCTGCATTTGCGGCGGACTGAGTCTTGCCGTTTACCGTTGATTCCGAACCATCATGATTCTCAGAAAACTCTTCGGCTTCGTCGCGACCGCCATCATCCTTCTCGTCGCGATCCTGATCGGGCGCTCGCTGTGGGTGCACTACATGGACGATCCCTGGACGCGCGACGGCCGCGTCCGTGCCGAGATCGTCAACGTCGCGCCGGACGTGTCGGGCGCGATCGTCGAGCTGCCCGTACATGACAACCAGCTCGTGAAAAAGGGCGACCTGATCATGCAGATCGACCCGTCGCACTACCAGATCGCGGTCGAGCAGGCGCAGGCGGCCGTCGCCGCCCGCCGCGCGGAACTGCAGATGCGCCGCGACGACGCGGCCCGTCGTGCCGACCTCGACGCGCTCGTCGTGTCGAAGGAAAACCGCGAGAACGCGGCGCACAGCGCGTCGAGCGCCGATGCGCAGTACCAGCAGGCGATCGCCGCGCTCGACGCCGCGAAGCTCAACCTCGAACGCACGCGCGTGGTCGCACCGGTCGACGGCTACATCACGAACCTGCAGACGTTCAAGGGCAACTACGCGGTGGCCGGCCAGGCGAAGCTCGCGATCGTCGACAGCCATTCGTTCTGGGTCTACGGCTACTTCGAGGAAACCAAGCTGCCGCGCGTGAAGGTCGGCGCGCCGGCCGAGATGCGGCTGATGAGCGGCGGCGTGATGAAGGGCCACGTCGAGAGCATTTCGCGCGGCATCTACGATCGCGACAACCCGCAAAGCCGCGACCTCGTCGCGGACGTGAACCCGACCTTCAACTGGGTGCGCCTCGCGCAGCGCGTGCCGGTGCGCATCCGCATCGACGAGGTGCCGGCCGACGTGGTGCTGTCGGCGGGCACGACCTGCACGGTCATCATCGATCCGGACCAGCGGAAGAAGTCGTAAGCGTCGACGGCCGGACGCCTACGCCGCGATGCGAAAGCGTCCGACCAGCGACTTGAGCGCCTGCGCCTGTTCGTCGAGCGCATTCGCCGCGGCGGCCGCCTGCTCGACGAGCGCGGCGTTCTGCTGCGTGCCGGCATCCATCTGCGTGACCGCGCGGCCGATCTCGTCGATCCCGGCGCTCTGCTCGTCCGACGCCGCCGAGATCTCGCCGATGATGTCGGTCACGCGCTTGACCGCCCGCACCACGTCGTCCATCGTGCTGCCCGCATCGCGCGCGAGCGCCGCGCCGTTCGCGACGCGCTCGACCGACGCGCCGATCAGCGCACGGATCTCCTTCGCCGCGGTCGCCGCGCGCTGCGCGAGCAACCGCACCTCGCCCGCCACCACCGAGAAACCGCGTCCCTGCTCACCCGCGCGCGCCGCCTCGACCGCCGCGTTCAACGCGAGAATGTTGGTCTGGAACGCGATCCCCTCGATCGTGCCGATGATGTCGCGAATGTTCTTCGCGCTGTCGTCGATCTCGCTCATCGTCGCGACCACGCGGCCGACGACTTCGCCGCCCGCCTCCGCGACGGCCGACGCATTGGCCGCGAGCGCGCTCGCCTGACGTGCGTTCTCGGCATTCTGCCGCACGGTCGACGTGAGCTCTTCCATGCTGGCCGCGGTGCGCTCGAGCGCGACGGCCTGCTGCTCGGTGCGCCGCGACAGGTCGAGGTTGCCGGTCGAGATCTCGCCGGACGCGGCCGCGATCGCCTCGGCGCTGACGGCGATCTCGCCGACGGTCGCCGCAAGCCCGGACTGCATGTCGGACAGCGCGCGCACCATGCTGTCGCGGTCGTGCCGGCCGAGCGGAATCGGCCGCGTCAGGTCGCCGCGCGCGATGTCGGCGGCGATCGCCTTCGCCTCCGCGGGCTCGCCGCCGAGCTGCGACGCGAGGCGGCGCACGACCCGTTCGGCGATCGCGATCGCCAGCACGATCAGCGCGGCCGTCATCGCCGCGATCATCGCGAACGACGACGAGAAGATCGTTGCGGATGCATCGAGCGTCGCCTTCGACTTCGCGCCGCGCGTCTTCACGAGCATCGCGACGAGTTTCTCGAGCTTGCCGGTCTCGACCAGCAGCGACACGTCCTGCGTGCCGACCTGCCAGTTCATCTGCGACAGGTCGAGCGGCTGCGCCTGCACGAGCGCGACGAAATCGCGCAGATGGCCGCTCCACGTGCCGACCGCCAGCGAGAACGCGCGCAGTCGCGCGGAATCGTCCGCATCGGCCGGATCCGCGTAATGCTGCAGCGTCGCGAGCGCCTGGCCGATCGACGCGAGCCCCGCGCCGACTTCGGCGCCCAGGTCGTCGCGTTCCTTCGCGGTGGTGGCGGTCAGCAGCATCTTCTGCGCGCGGCTCGCGCGCAGCACCTCGGCGCGCACTTCCTCCGCCGCCCGGCTCGCGACGTGCCCCTGCTCGTAGACCGACGCAATCGACGCGTTCAGCCGGCTGATCTGCCACAGCGAGAACACGCCGATCGCGAGCGTGCCGGCCAGCAGGATCGCGAACGCGGCGCGCAACGTTGTCTTGACGGTCCACGTCCGGCGTTCGCGCCGGGCTGCGCGCGCGTGCCGCGAGGCGGGCCTGGCGGCTGCGTCGGTCGCGGCTGTGGCCGCAACCGGCCGCGGATGCAATGAAGCTGCTTTCATCGATATTTCCCCGTATTGATCGTGCCGCCGGAAAGGTCGGTTCCGGCGGCCGGCATTCCCGCAATGGCCCGTCATGCCGCGCGTCCTGCACCCGTCCGGCTCGTGGCCGGTGCCGGGCGCGGCGCACCTGTGTTGTCGTTGCGTCTTCTACGGCCCCGATCGGCGCGTCTTGAGTCCGGACAAACACCGATCCGGTCCCACGCGGCGCGACGAAAGGCGGACTCGCCGCAGCGTTATACCCGGCCAAAAAAGGGTGCAATGGGCCGAATCGTCGTAGCAATGTCCGAATCGCGACAAAACTTGGCCGGACATTCTCGATACGCCACATTAGACTTCTTTGACGCAACAACGATTCGAACGCGCCGATCCCCATCAGAGCGCGTCCCGTCACCTCAACTCGCTCAGCTCACATGGAAACCAGCCTCGATACGGGCGCCGGCACCGCCGCCGCAGCCCAGCCGTCTGCTCCACGCGCCCCGCGTACCGTCTATCCGGTGCTCGGCGCGATCAGCTTCTCGCACATGCTCAACGACATGATCCAGTCGTTGATCCTCGCGATCTATCCGATGCTCAAGAGCCAGTTCGCGCTGTCGTTCGCGCAGATCGGCCTGATCACGCTGACCTACCAGATCACAGCGTCGCTGCTGCAGCCGCTCGTCGGCCTGTATACGGACAAGCGGCCGAAGCCGTATTCGCTGCCAGTCGGGATGGGCTTCACGCTCGCGGGGCTGCTGCTGATGTCGGCCGCGCCGAACTTCGCGACGCTGCTGGCGGCGGCGGCGCTGGTCGGCTGCGGCTCGTCGGTGTTCCATCCGGAATCGTCGCGCGTCGCGCGGATGGCGTCGGGCGGCCAGCACGGGCTCGCGCAGTCGCTGTTCCAGGTCGGCGGCAATGCCGGTTCGGCGCTCGGGCCGCTGCTCGCCGCGCTGGTGATCATCCCGCACGGCCAGCACAGCATCGCGTGGTTCTCGGCGGCCGCGCTCGTCGCGATGGTCGTGCTCACGCAGATCGGCCACTGGTACAAGAAGCATCCGTCGATGAAGAAGAAGGCGGCGCCGGCCGGCCATCCGACGCTGTCGCAGGGCCGCGTGCTCGCCGCGATCGGCGTGCTGGTGCTGCTGGTGTTCTCGAAGTACTTCTATCTCGCGAGCATCAACAGCTATTTCACGTTCTACCTGATCGACAAGTTCCACCTGTCGGTGCAGGCCGCGCAGATCCACCTGTTCGTGTTCCTCGCGGCGGTCGCGGCCGGCACGCTGATCGGCGGGCCGGTCGGCGACCGGATCGGCCGCAAGTACGTGATCTGGGTGTCGATCCTCGGCGTCGCGCCGTTCACGCTGCTGCTGCCGTACGCGAACCTGTTCTGGACGAGCGTGCTGAGCGTGATCATCGGCGTCGTGCTGGCGTCGGCGTTCGCCGCGATCCTCGTCTATGCGACGGAGCTGATGCCCGGCAAGGTCGGGATGGTCGCGGGCCTGTTCTTCGGCTTCGCGTTCGGCCTGGGCGGCGTGGGCGCCGCCGTGCTCGGCCAGCTCGCCGACGCGACGAGCATCACGTTCGTCTACAAGGTGTGCTCGTTCCTGCCGCTGATCGGCGTGCTGACGGTGTTCCTGCCGAACCTCGAAAGCAGCCGGCGCAAGCAGGCGTGACGAAGCGGCCGCGGCTTGGGTGCCGCGGCCGTTGGCTCAACAACCTTGCGAAACGTTTCGTTGAGCGGTTATCAGTGCCGGGGTTCTCGTGTGCCGCGACCGAACATTCGCGCACCCAGCCAGACCAGCACGATCGCGATCACGAAGCTGACGCCGAGCATGGTGCTGATCAGGATGTCGCCCTGGCCGTGAACACCGAGCGTTTCGAACACGCGGAACAGCGGCTCGAACGCTCGCCACCCCGCCCCGCTTTGAAACCATTCATCCAGCGGGGAATTCGCCAGGCCGAGATAGACCGGGATCGTCAAGACGATCGCTGCAAGCAGGCGGACAAGCACTTTCATTGGACGATCACTCGACCGTAGTACTTCATCCCGGTGCCCGGAATCGTGGCACCGGCCTGCGACTTCAGGACTTGCCTACACGACGGCTGCACCATTCTCCGTCGCATGCAACGTCAGGAACCGCTTGAGGATGCCGGACGAATAGCTGCTCGCGATCGCCGACAGGAAGTGCGAGAACGACTGCGTCGCGTGATCGTCGGCCGTATCGGAGATCGTGCGCACGATGGCGAACGGCACGTCGTGTTCGGCGCATACCTGCGCGATCGCCGCGCCTTCCATCTCGACCGCGAGCGCGTCCGGCAGCGCGTCGCGCAGCGCGACGACTTCCCGCTCGCTCGACACGAAGCGGTCGCCGCTGATGATCAGCCCGCCATGCAGCGTCCCGCCGGCGAGCCCGAAACGCGCGGCGAACTGCGCGCCCTCCTCGGCGACGAACAGCGTGCACGCGGCCTTCAGGCGGGCCGTCAGCGCCGCGTCGGTCGCGAACCGCGTGATGCCGAGCAACGGCACCTCGTAGCGCGGAAACAGCGGCGACGCATCGAGATCGTGCTGCAGCAGCGTATCGGCGACGACAACGTCGCCGATACGCACCGTGCGCGCCACGCCGCCGGCGACACCGGTGAACACGACGCCGGACACGCCGAACACATGGATCAGCGCACTGACGGTGGCGGAGGCCGCGACCTTGCCGACCCGCGCGAGCGTGACGACGCAGGCCGCGCCGTGCACGGTGCCGACGTGGTAATCGCGGCGGCCGAGCGTGATCGTCTTCATCACGCCGTCGGCGCGCATCGCGGCGATCAGGTCGCCGAGTTCCTCGGGCAGCGCGGCCAGAATGCCGAGCGGACGCGTCGATACCGTTTCAACCATGTCGATGCTCATCATTCCACCGCCTGCAGTTTCGCGACCGCCAGCGCGAGCCACTTCTCGCCGTGCCGCTTGAACTTCACCTGCGCCTTCGCATCGGCGCCGCTGCCTTCGAGCGCGGTGACCGTGCCCTCGCCGAACTTGGTATGGAAGACCGGCTGGCCGACGCGGAAACCGGTGTCGGCCGCGCGCTGCTTGTTCGCGAAGGCCGGCAGCGGCGCGGTGACCGCCGCGTCGACGACCTGCTCGCGGCTGCCGCCGCCCGGCCGCGCGAACCAGTCGCGCCCCCAGCCGGCGTTGTCCGAGCGGCCGCCCCAGCGCGAGCCGGCCTCTACCTTCGGCGTGAGCCACTTCAGCACGTGCTCCGGCAGTTCGTCGAAGAAGCGCGAGCGCACGTTGTAGCGCGTCTGGCCGTGCAGCATCCGGCTCTGCGCGAACGACAGGTAGAGCCGCTCCTTCGCGCGCGTGATCGCGACGTACATCAGCCGGCGCTCTTCCTCGAGGCCGTCCGATTCGAGCACGCTGTTCTCGTGCGGGAACAGCCCTTCCTCGAGGCCGGTGATGAACACGGCCGAGAATTCGAGGCCCTTCGACGCGTGCACCGTCATCAGCTGCACCGCGTCCTGGCCGGCCTGCGCCTGGTTGTCGCCGGCTTCCAGCGACGCGTGCGACAGGAAGCCCGCGAGCGGCGTCATCGTGTCGGGGTTCTGCGCGGGGTCGCCGAGCGGCGCCGGGTCGAGCACGTCGACCGACGGATCGCCTGCGTCCATGCGGAGCTCCGGCGCCGCGATCGCGCCCGCGCGCAGCGGAATCGAGCGGGCCGGTGCGTCGAGCCCGTAGCCTTCCTCGCTGACGAACGCGGTGGCCGCGTTCACGAGTTCCTGCAGGTTCTCGAGGCGGTCTTGGCCTTCGCGCTCGCCCTGGTAGAAATCGGCGAGGCCGCTCGCACGCACGACGTACTCGACCGTCTCCGGCAGGCTCATCTGCTGCGTCTCGGCGCGCATCTTCGCGATCAGGGTCGCGAACGCGCCGAGGCTCGTGCCGGCCTTGCCGGTCACGTACGGAATCGCGGCGGCCATCGAGCAGTCGTACAGGCGCGCGGCGTCCGCGAGCTGCTCGATCGAGCGCGCGCCGATCCCGCGCGTCGGGAAATTCACGACGCGCACGAACGCGGTGTCGTCGTTCGGGTTGTCGATCAGCCGCAGGTACGCGAGCGCGTGCTTCACTTCCTGGCGCTCGAAGAAGCGCAGGCCGCCGTACACGCGATACGGAATGCCCGACGTCATCAGCGTGTGCTCGATCGCGCGCGACTGCGCGTTGCTGCGGTACAGGACGGCCACCTCGCTGCGCGACATCCCGGTGTTGATCAGCGAGCGGATCTCCTCGACGATCCAGCCGGCCTCCTGCGCATCGGTGCTCGCCTCGTACACGCGCACGGGCTCGCCGTGGCCGGCGTCGGTGCGCAGGTTCTTGCCGAGGCGATGCGCGTTGTTCGAGATCAGCTGGTTCGCCGCGTCGAGGATGTTGCCGTGCGACCGGTAGTTCTGCTCGAGCTTGATCAGGTTGCGCACGCGGAATTCGTCTTCGAAGTCGCGCATGTTGCCGACGTTCGCGCCGCGGAACGCATAGATCGACTGGTCGTCGTCGCCGACCGCGAAGATCGCGTTCTCGCCGCCCGCGAGCATCTTGAGCCACGCGTACTGCAGCTTGTTGGTGTCCTGGAACTCGTCGACGAGGATGTGCCTGAAACGCGCCTGGTAGTGCGCGCGCAGCGGCGCGTTGTACGCGAGCAGCTCGTAGCAGCGCAGCAGCAGCTCGGGGAAATCGACGACGCCCTCGCGCTGGCACTGCTGGTCGTACGCCTGGTACAGCTCGACGAACTTGCGGTTGAAGTTGTCGGACGCGTCGACCTTGTCGGGCCGCAGCCCCTGCTCCTTCGCGTTGTTGATGAAGTACTGGACGTTCTTCGGCGGGTATTTCTCGTCGTCGACGTTCGCCGCCTTCATCAGCCGCTTGATCGCCGACAGCTGGTCGGCCGTGTCGAGGATCTGGAAGGTCTGCGGCAGGCCGGCGTCGCGCCAGTGCGTGCGCAGCATCCGGTTGCACAGCCCGTGGAACGTGCCGATCCACATCCCGCGCGTGTCGATCGGCATCATCGCCGACAGCCGCGCCATCATCTCGCGCGCGGCCTTGTTCGTGAAGGTGACGGCGAGCACGGTGGCCGGCGATGCGTAGCCCTGCTGGATCAGCCACGCGATACGCGTGATCAGCACGCGGGTCTTGCCGCTGCCCGCCCCCGCGAGGATCAGCGCCGGTTCGTTCGGCAGCGTGACGGCGGCGTATTGTTCAGGGTTCAGATTGGCGAGCAGATCGGGCATGGAGCGGCAGCGGACGTGCGAGAAAAATGCGGACCCGCCATTATAAGTCGGCCGCGCGATGCCGTTTCCGATCCGTTGTGCCGCGGGCCGTCGCCCGCGCTGCGCGCCCCTTGCGACCCGCCCGCGCGGGCAAGCGATGGCTGGCCGATGTGCATCCATTTATAATTGTCAGATTCGGCATCCAATTCACGCATTTTTCGGCAGATTTCCAACCATGAGCGACAGCACGCTTGCGAAGAGTTTCGAGCCCCACACCATCGAGTCCCAATGGGGGCCGGAGTGGGAAAAACGCGGCTATGCCGCCCCGGCATTCGACCCGGCGCGTCCCGATTTCGCGATCCAGCTGCCGCCGCCGAACGTCACCGGCACGCTGCACATGGGCCACGCGTTCAACCAGACGATCATGGACGGCCTCGCCCGCTACCACCGGATGCTCGGCGAGAACACGCTGTGGGTGCCCGGCACCGACCACGCGGGGATCGCGACCCAGATCGTCGTCGAGCGCCAGCTCGACGCGCAGGGCGTGTCGCGCCATGACCTCGGCCGCGAGAAGTTCGTCGAGCGCGTGTGGGAGTGGAAGCAGCAGTCCGGCTCGACGATCACGGGCCAGGTGCGCCGCCTCGGCGCGTCGACCGACTGGTCGCGCGAATATTTCACGATGGACGACAAGATGTCGGCCGCCGTGCGCGACGTGTTCGTCACGCTCTACGAACAGGGCCTGATCTACCGCGGCAAGCGCCTCGTGAACTGGGATCCGGTGCTGCTCACCGCGGTGTCGGATCTCGAAGTCGCGAGCGAGGAGGAAAACGGCCACCTGTGGCACATCCGCTACCCGCTCGTCGACGGTTCGGGCTCGCTGACCGTCGCGACCACGCGTCCGGAAACGATGCTCGGCGACGTCGCGCTGATGGTCCACCCGGAAGACGAGCGCTACGCGCACCTGATCGGCAAGCTCGTCACGCTGCCGCTGACGGGCCGCGAGATCCCGGTGATCGCCGACGACTACGTCGACCGCGAGTTCGGCACGGGCGTCGTGAAGGTCACGCCCGCGCACGATTTCAACGACTACCAGGTCGGCCTGCGCCACAACCTCGCGCCGATCGAGATCCTGACGCTCGACGCGAAGATCAACGACAACGGCCCCGAGCAGTATCGCGGCCTCGACCGCTTCGACGCGCGCAAGGCAATCGTCGCCGACCTCGACGCGGAGGGCTTCCTCGACTCCGTGAAGCCGCACAAGCTGATGGTGCCGCGCGGCGACCGCACGGGCGTCGTGATCGAGCCGATGCTGACCGACCAGTGGTTCGTCGCGATGACGAAGCCGGCGCCGGAAGGCACGTTCAACCCGGGCAAGTCGATCACCGAAACGTCGCTCGACGTCGTGCGCAGCGGCCAGATCAAGTTCGTGCCGGAAAACTGGACGACCACCTACTACCAGTGGCTCGAGAACATCCAGGACTGGTGCATCTCGCGCCAGCTGTGGTGGGGCCACCAGATTCCCGCGTGGTACGGCGAGAACGGCGAGGTGTTCGTCGCACGCGACGAGGAAGAGGCGCGCGCGCAGGCCGCCGCGAAGGGCTACACCGGCGCGCTGAAGCGCGACGAGGACGTGCTCGACACGTGGTTCTCGTCGGCGCTCGTGCCGTTCTCGTCGCTCGGCTGGCCGAACGAAACGCCTGAACTCCAGCACTTCCTGCCGTCGTCGGTGCTCGTCACCGGCTTCGACATCATCTTCTTCTGGGTCGCCCGGATGGTGATGATGACGACGCACTTCACCGGCAAGGTGCCGTTCCACACCGTCTACGTGCACGGTCTCGTGCGCGACGCGGAAGGCCAGAAGATGTCGAAGAGCAAGGGCAACACGCTCGACCCGATCGACATCGTCGACGGCATCGACCTCGAGACGCTGGTCGCGAAGCGCACGACCGGCCTGATGAACCCGAAGCAGGCCGCCACCATCGAGAAGAAGACGCGCAAGGAATTCCCGGACGGCATCGCCGCGTTCGGCACCGACGCGCTGCGCTTCACGATGGCGTCGATGGCGACGCTCGGCCGCAACGTGAACTTCGACCTCGCGCGCTGCGAAGGCTATCGCAACTTCTGCAACAAGCTGTGGAACGCGACGCGCTTCGTGCTGATGAACTGCGAAGGCCACGACTGCGGCGCCGACAAGCCGGAAGTGTGCGGCGCGGGCGACTGCGGCCCCGGCGGCTACCTCGACTTCTCGGCGGCCGACCGCTGGATCGTGTCGCTCCTGCAGCGCACCGAGGCCGACATCGCGAAGGGCTTCGCCGATTACCGCTTCGACAACATCGCGACCAGCATCTACAAGTTCGTGTGGGACGAGTACTGCGACTGGTACCTCGAACTCGCGAAGGTGCAGATCCAGAACGGCACGCCGGAACAGCAGCGCGCGACGCGCCGCACGCTGCTGCGCGTGCTGGAAACGGTGCTGCGCCTCGCGCACCCGATCATCCCGTTCATCACCGAAGCGCTCTGGCAGAAGGTCGCGCCGCTCGCCGGCCGTTATCCGCAAGGCAAGGCCGACGGCGAAGCGTCGCTGATGACGCAGGCGTATCCGGTCGCGAACCTGCAGAAGATCGACGAGGCGTCCGAACAATGGGCGGCCGACCTGAAGGCGATCGTCGACGCGTGCCGCAACCTGCGCGGCGAGATGAACCTGTCGCCGGCGACCAAGGTGCCGCTGCTCGCGGCCGGCGATGCCGAGCGCCTGCGCTCGTTCGCGCCGTACGTGCAGGCGCTCGCGCGCCTGTCGGAAGTGCAGATCCTGGCCGACGAAGCGACCCTCGACAAGGAAGCGCACGGCGCGCCGATCGCGATCGTGGGCCCGAACAAGCTGGTGCTGAAGGTGGAAATCGACGTCGCGGCCGAACGCGAGCGCCTGTCGAAGGAAATCGCGCGCCTGACGGGCGAGATCGCGAAGTGCAATGCGAAGCTCGGCAACGAGGCGTTCGTCGCGAAAGCCCCGCCGGCCGTGGTCGAGCAGGAGCAGAAGCGCGTCGCCGAATTCCAGAGCACGCTGGAAAAACTGCGCGCTCAGCTCGATCGGTTGCCTGCGTAACAAACGGTAAGGTCGTTTGCGTTCACTATAATCGGAACGTGAACATAGGCTGTCTGACAAGTCGATTACAGGAATAAAGGTTCGATCATGTTGAAAGTCACCAAGGCGGTATTCCCCGTTGCCGGTCTTGGCACGCGGTTCCTCCCGGCAACGAAGGCGAGCCCGAAGGAAATGCTGCCCGTCGTCGACAAGCCGCTGATCCAGTACGCGGTCGAGGAAGCGATCGCCGCGGGCATCACCGAGATGATCTTCGTGACCGGGCGCAGCAAGCGCGCGATCGAGGATCACTTCGACAAGTCGTACGAGGTCGAGGCCGAACTCGAGGCGCGCGGCAAGGAGAAGCTGCTCGAGCTCGTGCGCAGCATCAAGCCGAGCCATGTCGACTGCTTCTACGTGCGCCAGCCGGAAGCGCTCGGCCTCGGCCATGCGGTGCTGTGCGCGGAGAAGCTCGTCGCCGACAACCCGTTCGCGGTGATCCTCGCCGACGACCTGCTCGACGGCAACCCGCCCGTGATGAAGCAGATGGTCGACGTGTTCGACCACTATCACAGCTCGGTGATCGGCGTGGAAGAGATCCCGCCGTCGGAGACGAAGTCGTACGGCATCGTCGACGGCAAGGAGTGGGAAGAGTCGATCGTCAAGATGTCGGCGATCGTCGAGAAACCGGAGCCGGAAGTCGCGCCGTCGAACCTCGGCGTGGTCGGCCGCTACATCCTGAAGCCGCGGATCTTCGAACACCTGCGTGCACTGAAGCCGGGCGCGGGCGGCGAGCTGCAGCTCACCGATGCGATCCAGGCGCTGCTCGCCGACGAACAGGTGCTGGCCTACAAGTACCAAGGCACGCGCTACGACTGCGGCAGCAAGCTCGGCTACCTGAAGGCGACAGTCGAGTTCGCGCTGCGCCACCCGGAAGTCGGCACCGAGTTCGACGCGTACCTGCGTGCGCGCGGCAACGGGCAACCGGCTGCCTGAACGCGGCATGGGCCGGCCTCGCCTCCCCGGCGGGCCGCCCTCGCCTCACGGCCGGCGCGTCAGCGCGTGACGGCCGGCTTCACCGAGACGACGCCCGGCATTGCGCCCGCGTCGTCTTTTTTCGTCTTCACGAGCCAGCCGTCGCCCTGCTCGAACGGCAGCTTCGCGAGCGCGCTCTTCACGAGCGTCGGCGCGGCCTGCTGCGTGAGCGCATCGCGATCGCGCAGCGACGCCGACACGCGATAGACGTCGACGCCCGTCTTCGCATCGACGAAACGCAGCGTCAGCACGTGGCGGTACACCTTGCCCGCGAACGGCAGCGCGAACGGCGCCGGTCCGTCGACGGTCACGCACGCGCTGCTTGCCGCGCCGCACTGGTCGGCCGTCGCCGCGACCGACGCCGGCTGCGTCGCATACGCGATCGACAGCCGGTAGCCCGCGGCCGGGCCGGGCTGCGCGTCGAAGCCGCGCTGCGCGAGCTCGTCGCGCACGAGCGTCTCTATCTGCCGGTATTCGGCATCGTCGGCCTGAGCGGCCGTGCGAACGAAATCGTAGCCGTGCGCACCGGATGCGAACGCATTCGGCTGCCCGAGCGCGCTCACGCCGGTCGTGACGCCGGCGCAACCCGTCAACAGCGACGCCGCCAGCGCGGCCGCTGCCCATTCCTTTCTCATGACTTCCCCCAAATGCCTGCCGTCGTGCCCGGCCCTGTCAGGCGGACGGCTCGTCGATCGCGGGCAGCGACACCGTCACCGCGGTGCCGACACCCACTTCGCTGTCGACCGTCACGCTGCCGCCGTGGCGCGTGACGACCGTCTTCACGAATGCCATGCCGAGCCCGGAGCCCGAGATTTCGGGCCGCTCGCCGGCATGGAACCGCTTGAAACGCTCGAACAGATGCTGCAGATCTTCCGGCGCGATGCCGTACCCCTGATCGCGAATCGTACAGAAGATCCGCTTCGATGCATGCTCGACCGTCAGCGTACACGCGATCACCGTGTCGGACGGACTGTATTTGACTGCGTTGTTCAGCAGGTTGACGAACGCGCGCGTGATCAGCGAGCGGTCGGCGCGCGTCCAGCACATGTCGGCCCCGGCGTCGGTCTCGATGCGGATGCGCTTTGCCTGCGCCTGCGGCCAGACTTCGTCGCTCGCGTCGATCAGCACGTCGACCAGGCTCGTCGGTTCGAGCTGGTACGCCTGCGACTCCGCGCGCGCCAGCTGCACGAACTCGTCGGCGAGCGACAGCGCACGGTGCGCATAGCGCTCGATCCGCGCGAGCAGCCCGCGCATCGCGTCGGTTTCGACGCGATCGCGCTCGATCTCGACGAGTGCGAGGATCGACGACTGCGGCGAGCGCATGTCGTGCGACAGCAGGTGCAGCGCCTCCTCGCGCTGCCGCTCGGCCGCGTGCAGCTCGGTCACGTCGACCAGACCGGCGATCCAGCCCGTCACGTGGCCCTGCGCGTTCGTACACGGGGCGTAGCGTAACAGATGGTCGAGCCCGTCGCGATCGCGCACCTCGATGCCGCGCGCCATCGCTTCGTCTTCGGCCCCGAGCGTCGGGTCGAGCGCGGCCGGCCAGTGGGCGCGGATCGTGACGTCGTGTTCGGCGTTGCCGTCGACGGTCTTCATGAAGGTCAGCTCGCCGAGCGCGGCGCGCAGCGGCCGCCCTTCCGGAACCGGCAGCGCGAGCCGCGAACCGTAGCGCTTCGCCGCATGGTTCGCGATCAGCACGGTGCCGGCCAGGTCGGTGACGAAGATCGGCTCCGGCATGCTGTCGAGGCTGTCCCACACGAAGCGCTTCATGTCCTGCACGCGCTGCGCGGCCTGCGCCATCAGCGCCATCTGCCGTTCGAGCACGTCGCCGCCGACGCTGCGCGTGCGCGGCGCCTCGGGCAGCAGGTGCGGCTCGTCGGCGAGCCGCTGCAGCTCGCGACGCAGGTACGACATCGTCATTTCCAGGCGCCGCCAGTTCCAGATCGGGTAGACGGCGACCAGCCCGAAGATGGCCGGCGCGGGCGACAGCCACACGCGCGCCTCGAACAGCAGCGCCAGGCTCGCGACGACGGCCAGCGCGGCCAGGCTCAGCGTCAGCAGCAGCGCGCGCCACGGCGACAGCATCAGGAAGCCGCCCAGCAGCACGGCGAGCGGCAGCAGCGATGCGGCGAAGAGTCCGGCCCGCGACGCAGGCAGGATCGCGCTGCCGGTCGTCAGCATGTCGAGCACGTTCGCATGGATGTACACGCCGGCGAGCGGACCGAAGTCGCCCGACACCGGCGTCGCGAAGCGGTCGAAGAGGCCCGACGCCGTCACGCCGACGACGACGATCTTGCCGCGCAGTGCGTCTGGTTTCACGCGCCCTTCGAGCACGTCGTCGAACGACAGCGTCGGATACGCGGGCGTGTTGCGGCTGAACGGAATCAGGTAGCGGCCGTCGCCGGTCGCGTCGCGCGACAGGTCGTGCGCATGCGCGCCGGGCGTGCCGCCGACCGGATGCAGCCGGCCGGCCTGGATCGCGCGGTAGACGGGCACCATCAGCTGCGGCCAGCGCACGCGTCCGTCGCTTTCGAACAGCGCGACGCTACGCACGATGCCGTCGGGATCGACTTCGAGATTGATGTGGCCGAGCCCCATCGTGCGTGCCGACAGCTCCGCCACCGGCGGATCGACGGTGCGCGTGCCGTCCGCCTGTTCGGGGCTCAGCAAGACGGGCAGGAAGGTCGGCACGCGGGCCATCGCGTCGGCGAACGCGCGATCCTCCGGCGACTGCTCGGTAAACAGCACGTCGTAGACGACCGCGGCCGGCTGCGCACGCGCCAGCGTGTCGAGCAGCCGCGCGTGCACGCTGCGCGGCCACGGCCAGCGGCCGAGTGCGGACACGCTCTGGTTGTCGATGTCGACGACGACGACGTCGGGCGACAGCGGCAGGCTGCGCAGCATCAGCAGCCGGTCGTAGATCAGCCCGTCGACGCTCGACGACAACCGGCCGAGCGCGCACGCGAGAATCACCGCGATCCCGAGGCAGCCGATCGCGATCCACTCGATCAGGAAGCGGCGGCCGAGGCGCCGCCGCGGAGAAACGGAGTCGGTTTTCATGCGCCGCGGGTCAGCGCGACAACGTAAACGCGCTGACCGGACTCGTCTTCTGATAGAACTTGCCGCCCTCGAACTCCTCGACCGTCACCGCCCAGTAGTAGTCGCCGGGCGGCAGGTGGGAGACCGTGATCCGGCGCGCCTGCAGGCCCATCTGGTCGACGACCGGCGCGCTCAGGTCCTTCGAGTGCGACAGCACGAACCGATAACGCGCGTCCTTGGCCGCGTCGTTCGGCGCCCAGCGGAACTCGTAGCCGTCCGGGCCGGGCGACGCGCTCGCATCGAGCCCCATCAGGCGCCGCTCGAACGCGTAAATGTGCGGCATGCCTTCGAGGCCGTTGTCGTCGATCGCGGAAATCCGGACGAAGTACGTGCCGTTCGGCACCTCGCGGAACACCGCGCGCGACGAGACCGTGCGCGTTTCGCTGAACAGTGCGAGCATGCCCGCGTCGCGCGCGAGTTGCAGGTGATAGGCATGCGCATGCTCGAGCGGCGCGACGTCGAACGTGAGGTCGGGCTCGTCCTGCACCTTGTCCGGATGCGTGAGCGCGGGCGCCGGCAGCAGCTGCACGGGTGCGCCGACCGCGCCGGACGACGTCGTGACGCTGCCGAAGTTCGCATGCACGAGCGTCGGGTCGGCCGGCTGCCGCTTGCCCGCGACGCCGACGGTGCCGTCGAGCACCTCGACACGCGTCGCCGCGTTGCCGGCGGCGTCGTAGTTCACGCGGAACCGCGTGCCGCGCACGCCGGCCACGACCGACGGCGAGCGGATCTGGAAGCGGTCGTCGCGCTTCTTCAGATGGGTGACCTCGCTGTCGACCGAGCCGCGCGTGAGCTCGAACTCGCGATCGAGCGTGCCGGTCAGCACGGTGCGGCGCAAGGTCTTCAGGTCGAGCTGGCTGTCGGGCGGCAGGCTCATGTGCGTGCCGTCGGCCAGTTCGAGCGTCAGGAAGCCGTTCGCGCCCGTGCGCACGCGGTCGCCCTCGGTCAGCGTCGCATCGTTCGCGAGCGGCGTGTACGCGTCGCCGGACGCGCGCTCGGCCGTGCCCTGCACCGCGACGACGCGCGCGGTCAGCTTTTCCTTGCGCAGCCGCGCGACCGGCAGCTTCAGCGCGATGTCGGGCTGCAGGTGTTTCGGCGCGGGCACGCCGTTGATCTGTTGCAGCAGCTGCCAGTCGTCCGGGCCCTGCAGGTAGCGCGCGGCGACGTCGTACAGCGTGTCGCCGGCATGCGTGCGGTAGACGACCATCTTGCCCGCGGCAGCGCTCGGCTGCGCGACGGCCTGCTGCGCCGCGAACGCAAACGCGACCGCGCACGCCGCGTGCAGTGCCGCCGTGCGCAGGCTCGCCGTGCGCCGCGTGATGCGCCGGGTCACTCCGGCTCTCCCTGGCCGACCCGCTCGAGCCGGTAGCCGTAGCCGTAGATCGGCGCGAGGCGATAGCCGTTTTCCGGCCGCAGGCCGAGCTTCGTGCGCAGCATCGAGATGTGCGTGTCCATCGTGCGCGACGGGATGTCGGTCGCCTGCTTCCACACGAGATCGAGAATGTGCGCGCGCGACAGCGGCCGGTCGAGGTGCTGGAACAGCAGCAGCGCGAGCTCGAATTCCTTCTGCGTGAGGCTCACGGCCTTGTCGCCGACATAGGCCTGCTTCAGGTTCACGTCGAAGCGGAACTGGTCGAACTCGCGAACGGTCGCCTCCGCGTTGACCGGATACGCGCGGCGCAGCAGCGAGCCGATGCGCGCGCGCAGGATCGGACCCGACACGGGCTTGACCACGTAATCGTCCGCGCCGGCGTTGAGGATCTGCGTGATCCCCGCCTCGTCGTCGCGGCTCGTCATGAAGATGATCGGCAGGCTGTGCTCGGTCTGGTTCGCACGCACCCACTTGAGCACTTCCTCGCCGGACATGTCGGGCACGTTCCAGTCGAGCACGAGCAGATCGAACGTCTCGCGCTGCAGACGCTTCTTCAGGGCCTTGCCTTCCTTGAACGCATAGCACGTGTGGCCGACGGCCGTCAGCGTTTGACTGACGAAATCCGTCTGGGCCGGATCATCATCCAGTACAGCAATTCTCATAGCACCCCGCAAATCGAAATCGATTCGTCCAGTTCAGCTCCCCGCACTCATCCCGCCGCGCAGCACGCGCGCGGCGCCCGACACCGGCCGGCGAGCCGTCGTTTGCCGAGCGCGCAACCTGCGCGATACGGCGCCCCGGCCACCCATCTCAAAAACGGGGCACGGACGAACCGGCGATTTCATCATAGTAGTATGAAATTCGCCAAGAAATTGCGCGGACTACGGTCCTTTATTCGAATAATCCTTCCCGTCGCGCAACTGGAGGCGCTTCCGGCTGCCCCAGCGTGGGCTGCCCCAGCATGGGCTGCCCCAGCATCCTCTCCAGCTGGCTGCGCACGCGCTCCCACGCCGGCGCCGCATAGTCGGGCTGGCTCGCCGCCCACGCCTGCGCGAGATCGAACACGCGCCCGATCGTCGCGCCGCAATACGTGAAGCCCGCGCCGTCGTCCCGCGCGGCGCCGCGCAGCCGTTCGTCGAGCGATTCGGCCAGCCACGGCATCTCGGCCGCCGCCGAATCGGCATACGCCTCGAGCGCGGCACGCGCGTGGCGATCCCATTGCGGGTCGAGCTCGATCCGGCTCAACCCCGCCGCGCGTGCGGGCGCGATGCATTCCGCTGCGGACGGACTTCGAATGGTCCCTGGTCTGAAGGACATGTCCTCTCCCCGTTTGTACGACGGCAGCGTCAGGCATGGCCCCCGTGCCCGCCTCGTATGACGTACCGTGGCCGGCGCATCCATTCGAGACGGACGACCGGCCGGGTCAGTATACGCAGCCGGTCGTGCGGCGAGGTTTAAGAATTGTCAGAGGCGTCAGACGAGCGCTTTCCCATGGAACAGGCGCCTGGGCGAGGGTCTGTGCTGGCGCTCGTGTCGCGCCGTTGGCGCGGCGGACCGCAGCGGGCGGTGCGCGAGCGGGCGCCGCAAGGGGCGCGTGATGCGGGCCGTCAGCGGCGGCGCATCAGGAACACGAAGGTCTTGTCCTGCGTCGTCACTTCGACGATCTCGTTGCCCGTCTGCTTCGCGAACGCGGCGAAATCGCGCTGCGAACCCGGATCGGTCGCGAGCACCTTGAGTATCTGCCCGCTCTCCATATCGGCGAGCGCTTTCTTGGCGCGCAGGATCGGCAACGGGCAATTGAGCCCGCGCGCGTCCACTTCCTTGTGAATCTGCATCGGCTGTCGACCTTCGAATGACGCGCCCCACGGGCGCGGGAGGAAGCGGCGATTTTACCGCAGCGCGGCCGCCCCTGCCCGCGCGGCCCGGGCCCGGCCGCGCGACGCAGCGCGCCCGCGCTCGGCACGCGCCCGTCATGCCAAGCGCCCGTCAGGCGCCCGCGAACCCGCCCGCGAGCCGCTCGCGCAGGTGCCGCACGAGCGCACGCACCGCGCTCGGCACGACCGGGCTGTACGGCCGGAGCGCGAAGATGTGGTCGCCGAACGCGCCCGACGGCCGCCAGCCGTCGAGCAGCGCGACGAGCCGGCCGGCGTCGAGATCGCGCTGCGCGCTGAAATCCGGCAGCAGCGCGATGCCGAGGCCGCCGAGCGCGGCCTCGCGCATCGCCTCGCTGTTGTTGGCCGCGAAGCTGCCGCGCACCGGCACGCTCACGCGCTGGCGCCGCCGGCCGTCCGGCTCGAAGCTCCAGGCGGCCGGTTCGTTGTCGCGCAGGTAGCACAGGCAGCTGTGGTCGACGAGTTCGCTCGGGTGGCGCGGCGCACCGCGCGCGTCGAGGTAGTCGCGGCTCGCGACCAGCAGCGAACGCGTGTCGCACAGCTTCCACGCGACGTGGGTTTGCGGCGCGGTCGTCGTATGGCGGATCGCAAGGTCGAAGCCCTCCTGCGTCAGCGAATGCAGCCGGTCGGACAGGTCGAGTTCGATATGCACGCCCGGGTGCTCCCGCAGGAAATCGGGAAGGTGCGGCACGACCTGCTGGCGCCCGAGCGCGACCGGCGCCGTCACGCGCAGCAGCCCGCGCGGCTCGCCGGCGAGGTCCTTCACGCGCGCGAAGTGCTGGCCGATCGATTCGAACGCGTCGCGCGTGCTGTCGACCAGCGTCTGCCCGGCGTCGGTGAGCCGCACGCTGCGCGTCGTGCGCCGCACGAGCGGCACGCCGGCCGCCTTCTCGAGATCGGCGATGCGCTGGCTCATCGCGGCCTTGCTGATGCCGAGCCGCTGCGCGGCGGCCGTGAAACTGCCGGCCGCGGCCAGCACCGTCAGCGAGTGGATATGCGGCCAGAGCGCCTGGACATTTTGCTGATTCATCCGCCGATTATTCAGAATTCTGAACAGTGAATCAAGCTGCTCGGCCTTCTCCCGACCCGCCGCTTTGCCTAGACTAGGTTCCGTCCATCCCCCATTCCCATGCCCAGGAGACACGCATGACCACGGTTCCCGCCTATACGTCCGACGCCGACGTCGGCCACTACATCGACGGCGCACCCGTCGCCGGCCGCAGCGGCCGCTTCCAGGACGTCTTCAATCCGGCGCTCGGCCGCGCGGTGCGCCGCGTCGCGCTCGCCGGCGACGACGAAGTGCAGCGCGCCGTCGCGTCCGCCCGTGCGGCGTTCCCGGCCTGGGCCGACACGCCGCCGATCCGCCGCGCCCGCGTGCTGCACCGCTTCCTGCAGTTGATGAACGAACACCGCGACACGCTGGCCGCCATCATCACCGCCGAGCACGGCAAGGTGTTCTCGGATGCGCAGGGCGAAGTCGCGCGCGGCATCGACATCATCGAATTCGCATGCGGCGTGCCGCAGCTGCTGAAGGGCGACTTCACCGACCAAGTCAGCACCGGCATCGACAACTGGACGATGCGCCAGCCGCTCGGCGTCGTCGCGGGCATCACGCCGTTCAACTTCCCGTGCATGGTGCCGTGCTGGATGTTCCCGGTCGCGCTCGCGACGGGCAACACGTTCGTGCTGAAGCCGAGCGAACGCGACCCGTCGGCGGCGCTGTTCATCGCCGACCTGCTCACGCAGGCGGGCCTGCCCGCCGGCGTGTTCAACGTCGTGCAGGGCGACAAGGGCGCGGTCGACGCGCTCCTCGACCACCCGGACGTGCAGGCCGTCAGCTTCGTCGGCTCGACGCCGATCGCGGCCTACGTGCAGCAGCGCGCGGTGCAGTCGGGCAAGCGCGTGCAGGCGCTCGGCGGCGCGAAGAACCATCTCGTCGTGATGCCGGACGCGAACATCGAGCAGGCGGTCGACGCGCTGATCGGCGCCGCATACGGCTCGGCCGGCGAGCGCTGCATGGCGATCAGCATCGCGGTGCTGGTCGGCGACGTGGCCGACAAGATCGTGCCGTTGGTTGCCGAACGCGCGCGCAAGCTGGTGATCGGCGACGGGATGTCGCCGGAAGTCGAGATGGGCCCGATCGTCACCGGCGACGCGCTCAAGCGCATCGAAGGCTATATCGAGCAAGGCGTCAGCGAAGGCGCGCAACTGGTGGTCGACGGCCGCGGGCTGCGCGTGCCGGGCCGCGAGGCAGGCTTCTTTACCGGCGGCACGCTGTTCGATCACGTGAGCCCCGACATGCGCATCTACAAGGAAGAGATCTTCGGGCCGGTGCTTGGCTGCGTGCGCGTGAAGGACTTCGGCGCAGCGGTCGACCTGATCAACGCACACGAATTCGGCAACGGCGTCGCATGCTTCACGAGCGACGGCGGCATCGCGCGCGAATTCGCGCGGCGCATCCAGGTCGGCATGGTCGGCATCAACGTGCCGATCCCGGTGCCGATGGCCTGGCACGGCTTCGGCGGCTGGAAGAAGAGCCTGTTCGGCGATATGCACGCGTACGGCGAGGAAGGCGTGCGCTTCTACACGCGCCAGAAGTCGGTGATGCAGCGCTGGGCGTCGAGCATCGGCAAGGGCGCCGAATTCGCGATGCCGACCGCGAAGTAAGCGGGGTCGACGCGCCGCCCGCCGATGGAATGCGCGGGCGGCCGGCGAATCGAAGGCCGGCGTCAGCCGGCCTGCGTGCCGTGCGCGCCGTCGGCGGTCGGCAGGTACGACAGTTCGAGCCGGTAGGCGAGCGCGACGAACAGGCTCTGTGCGAGGCCCATCGTCGCGGTCAGCGCACGGAACCCGAACGTCGCGCTGTCCTGCACCATCAGCGTCACCTCGGCCTCCCGCGCGAGCGGGCTCATCCGGCTGTCGGTGATCGCGATCAGGCGCGCGCCGCGCTGCACGGCCTGCTGCGCGACCTGCACCGTCTCTTCCGCATACGGCATGAACGAGATCACGATCATCACGTCGCCCTCGCGCACCGAGCGGATCTGCCCGAGATGCATGCTGCCGAGCGCGCTGAACAGGCCGATGCGCTTGTCGGTGTGCTGCAGCGCATAGTCGAGATACACGGCGATCGGAAACGCGCGGCGCGAGCCGGCGATCCAGATCGCCTGCGTGTCGGCGAGCAGGTCGACGGCCTGTGCGAGCGCGTGCGGGTCGAGCGTCTGCCGCAGCTGCTGCATGCCGGCAATGCTGCCCTTGATGAATTCGTCGGCGATCTGCTCGGGCTGCAGGCTCGACTCGCCCGATTCGATCACGTCGCGCAGCCGCAGGTTGTACGCGCGGCCCGGCGCGATCTGCTGGGCCAGCCCCTCGCGGAACAGCCGCTGCATCTCGGAGAAGCCCGAAAAGCCGAAATGCTTCGCGAACCGGACGACGGCCGACGGCTGCACGCCGCACGCCTCCGCGAGCGACTGGATGCCTTCCAGGCCCAGCTGGTCCCGATGCGTTTCCACGTGACGCGCAATCACCTTCAGGCGATTGCTGAGGCCGTCGTACTCCTGCGTCAGATGCTGCAGGAACGCCTCGACGGTGGCGGGTGGTTTCTCGGATGAACTCATCGGATAGCGCGAAGTTGACGGACCCGATCCGCGCGCCGCCTGCGCGTGCGCCCGGGACTCACCTATGGACATGCATGAAGGGCGAATTTAATCACGTTTGCGGCACGGCCCGCGCCGCACGCTCGCTCCCACGCGCTCGATCATCACCTGCACACGCTCCACGGCCGGAATGGAAACGATTTTCCAACGCCGTCGCCGAGCCGTAAAGATTAGGGCGTCTACCGACGCCGATGCGGACGGCTCCGCCGAGGGTCGCCGGCAGCCGCCCTGGGCCGCCGGCCGGCGCCGCGCATCGGCCGCCGCTTGCTGACCGCTTGCTCACCGATAGTCGACCCATACGCCGCCCGCATCGGCGGACCGCACGCAGTTCTCGACCCACCGCACGCCTTCGACGCCCGCATGGACATCCGGAAAGCGGATGTTCTTCAACGCATGCGCGTCGCCGCGATCGGCCGCATCCATCGCGAGCGCGAAGCGTGCGTACAGATTCGACCACGCTTCGAACAGCCCTTCCGGATGCCCGGCGCCGATGCGGTCCTCGCGCAATGCGAGCGGATGCAGATAGCCCATCCCGCGATCGAGCACCTGCGCGGGCTGCCCCTGGATCTCGTAGCGCAACTGGTTCGGATGTTCGTCCCACCATTCGACGCTCGCCTTCGAGCCGATCACGCGCACCTTCTGCCCGTGCATCGAGCCCGCGTTCACCGCGCTCGACCACACGTAGCCGATCGCGCCCGTGTCGTACTCCATGATCGTGAACGCGTTGTCCTCGAGCGGCGCGCGACTCTTCACGAAGCTCTGCCGCGAGCACATCAGCCGTTTGATCCGCAGTTCCGGCGCCATCACTTCGGAGATGTACAGCGGATGCGTGCCGATATCGCCGAGCACGTAGCTCGGCCCCGCGAACTTCGGGTCGACGCGCCAGCGCGCGGCGGCGCTCGCCGCTTCGACGCCCTCGCTGTGAAAGCCGTGCGCGAACTGCATCTGCACGATGCGTATCTCGCCGAGATCGCCGCGCGCGATCATTTCGCGCGCCTGCTCGATCATCTGGTGTCCGGAATAGCCGTACGCGACGCCGACGATGCGGTTCTTCTCGACCGACAGCCGCTGCAGCGCCTCGGCCTCCTCGGTCGTGAAGCACAGCGGCTTTTCGCACACGACGTGCAGCCCCGCGTTCAGCGCCGCGCGGCAAATTTCGAAGTGCGTGTTGTTCGGCGTCGCGATCGACACCGCGCGGATGCCGTCGGCACGCTTCGCCTCGGCGTCGAACATCGTCCGGTAGTCGGGATAGCAGCGCCCGGCGTCGACGCCGAGCTTCACGCCGAATTGCCGCCCGCGTTCGGCATCGATGTCGAATGCGCCGGCAACGAGCTGGAAGCTGCCGTCTCGCAATGCAGCCGACCGGTGGCTGTAGCCGATCTGGCTGCCGAGCCCGCCGCCGACCATGCCCCAGGGAATCGAATGTCCGAGCAGAATCTGTCCGTCGATCATGATTGTCGTGTTCCTGTCCGTGTTCAGGTGTTCAAAGTGTGTGCAAAGGGTCGGGCCGACGGCCGATTACGCGAACCCGGCCGATGCGAGAAACTCCCGGCTCGCCGCGACGTCGCGCAGGCTCGTGCCGGCATTGCGCGGATCGCGCTCCTGTTCGATCGTGATGTATCCCGCATAGCCGATGTCGTCGAGCGCGCGACGGATCGCGCGGTAGTCGAGCACGCCGGTGCCGATCGGGCACATCACGCCACGCGCGCACGCCGCGAAGAAGGCGATGTGTTCGCCCATCACCGCGTCGTATACGGCCGCGTCGATATCCTTGAAATGCACGTAGTCGAGCCGCGCCGCGTGACGGCGCAGCCACGTCTCGGGATCCATCCCCGAGTAGTACAGGTGGCCGGTGTCGAGACAGAGGCCCGCCGTATCGGCCGTGACGTCGGCGACGATCCGGTCGATCTCGTCCGCGAACTCGATGTAGCCGCCCGCATGCGGATGGATCACCGCGCGCACGCCGAATTCGTCGCGCGCGATCGTCGCGATTTCGCGAATGTGGTCGACCATGCGCGCCCAGCGTTCGGCGGACAGGCGCGGCGCGCGATCCGCGTGGCCGGCCGCGTAGTCGCGTTCGTCGTGCCCCCAGTCCATCACGACCAGATACGGCGCCGCATGGCGCTGGCCCGGCTGCGTCGGCAGCTTCGGCAAGCGCGTGATCAGCGCGCAGATCTCGCGCGTCTGGCGCAGCAGGTTCGGCAGGTTCTCCGGCGACACCAGGTCGTCGAAGATCGTGCCGGCGGTGATGCTCAAACGCTGCCGCTCGAGCTCCGCGCTCACCACGTCGAGCTCGAGCGGGATGTAGCCGTACGGGCCGAGCTCGATGCCCGAATAGCCGGCCTGTGCGGCCTCCGCGAGCACCTGTCGCCACGGCGGCAGGTGCGGGTTCTTCACGTCGTCGACGCCCCAGCAGCAGGGCGCGCAGCCAATCTTCATCGTCATGTTGGTCAGTCCCGCAGGAAAGCGGCGCGCGGCCGCGAGCATGGCCGCGTGGACACGCGGCCCGGTGTCGGCGTGTTCAGCCGGTTCAGCCGCGATAGAACGCCGGGCGTTCGGCCATCGCGATCGGCTCGACCGCCCCGCTCTGCTGCGCGCGCACGCACGCATCGGCCGCGACCGCCGCCGCATAGCCGTCCCACGCGGACGGTCCGGTCAGCGCACCCTGCCGCACGCCGTCGATGAACGCCTGCAGCTCGACGTCGTACGACGCGACGAAGCGCTCCTTCCAGTCGGTCATGATCTCGACCGACTGCCGCGCCGCGTGCTTGAGCCCAACCGCGGGCGGATCGGGCAGCTTCGCGATGCCGTTCTCGCCGACCACCTCGCACTGGATGTCGTAGCCGTATTGGCAGTTGACGAAGATCTCGACGTCGATGCGCACGCCGCTCGCGGTTTCGAGCAGCACGATCTGCGGATCGGCGAGATGCGCGGACGCATGGCGCGTCTTCTTCGGATAGACGACCTGCGCGCTCGCATAGTCCTCGCCGAGCAGCCAGCGCAGCACGTCTAGTTCGTGGATCAGCGTGTCGGTGATCGCCATGTCGGTCGTATAGCGCTCGCCGACCGACTGGTTGCGGTGCGCGCAATGCAGCATCAGCGGCGCGCCGATCTCGCCGCCGTCGATCACGCGCTTGAGCGCGCGATAGCCTTCGTCGTACGGACGCATGAAGCCGACCTGCACGAGCCGGCGGCCGTGCGCGACCTCGGCTTCGACGATGCGCATGCAGCCGTCGGCCGTGACGGCCAGCGGCTTCTCGCAGAACACCGGCTTGCCGTGCGCGATCGCGTCGAGCACGAACGCTTCGTGCGTCGGCCCCCACGACGTGACGAGCACGGCCTGTACGTCGGCGGCCGCGACCACTTCGTGGCCGTCACCGTAGATTTCCGCATCGAGCCCGTACTTCGTCACCGCATCGCGCGCCTGCTGCGGATCGATGTCGTTGACGGCCACCACGCGCGCGCCGGACAGCGTGCGCGTGAGCCTGCGGATATGGTCCTGGCCGATCGCGCCGCAGCCGATCACGCCGATTTGCAAGGTCATCCGGATATCTCCAGTCTCTGGTTCAACGACGGCGCGGCCCGTGCCGCGCCGGTCGGCAATGGTTCCAAAACGGGTCAGCGCACGGCCGCCCGTTCGAAATGGCGTTCGACGTAGCGCTGGATCGTGTCGCGCATGTAGCGCGACGACGCTTCCGCGCGGTCCTCCCACGCGAACACGCACGACGACATCACGCCGTCGAAGCCGGCGCTGCCGAGTGCGCGGAAAAACACGTCCCAGTCGATCTCGCCCTGCCCGATGTCGAGATGCTGGTGCACGCGGATCTGGTTCGAGCCCGGCGGGTTCACGATGTAGCGCAGCTGGCTGCTCTTGCGGTGGTCGAACGTGTCGGCCACGCGCACGTGTGCAAGGATCGGCGCGGCGGCCGCGATCATCGCGGCCATGTCGTCGCCGTAATAGAACGTGTGCGGCGCGATGTACGACAGCTTCAGCGACGGCGAGCCGATGTTCGTGACGATGTCGATCGCCGGCTGCAGCTGCTCGATCCAGTCTTCCGGATGCGGCTCGACCGACAGCACGATGCGTTCGCGCTCGAGGATCGGCAGCAGCTCGTCCATCGAACGGAACCACGCGGCTTCGCACAGCTCCTTCGGATTCGCGCCCGGCCGTTCGCCGACCGAGCGCTCCGGCGACGCGCCGCGCCCGAATTCGGACACCATCAGCGGGCATTCCATCTCGAGCGCGACCTCGATCGCCTTCTTCCAGCAGCGCACCGCCCACTGCCGCTCGTCATCGAACGGGCTGGCCCAGCGGTACATCGGCTGCAGCGACGCAAGGCCCACGCCGCTTGCGCGCAATGCGTGCCGGAACGCGGCCATGCGCTCGCGCGTCGCGCGCGGCATCACCCACCAGTCGAGAAAGTCGCTGCGCGGCGACAGCTCGATCTGGTCGTAGCCGAGCTCGGCCACCGCATGCGGCAGCCGGTCGAGCGGCAGGTGGCGAATCATGTAGGGGTCCAGAGCGATCTTCATCTTCTTCCCGTTTGTTGTGTGTTCGGCCGCGGCCGGTCAGCGGCGCGACTTCTTGTTGCGATACTGGTCGGCGATCACGGCCGCGACGATGATCGCGCCCTTGACCATCTCCTGGTAGTACGCGTCGATCCGGATGAACGTGAAGCCCGACGTCATCACGCCGAGGATCAGCACGCCGATCACGGTGCCCGTCACGCGCCCGAGGCCGCCCGACAGCGACGTGCCGCCGATCACGACGGCCGCGATCGCGTCGAGCTCGTACATCACGCCCATGCCCGACTGGCCGGAGATCGCGCGCGCGGCCGTCACGGTGCCGGCGATCCCGCTCAGGAGGCCCGCGATCGCATAGACGAACACCAGGTGGCGCGTCACGTTGATGCCCGACACGACGGCCGCGTGGCGGTTCGCGCCGATCGCATACGTGTACTTGCCGAAGCGCGTGTAGCGCAGCACGACGTGGAAGATCGCGGCCACCACGACGAAGATGATCACCGGGTTCGCGCCCGCGCCGATCGCCGCGAACTGGTCGGTCAGCATCGACACCGGCATCCCGTTGGTGAACCACTTCGCGAAGCCGCGCGCGGCCACCATCGTGCCGAGCGTCGCGATGAACGGCGGGATGCCCGTCAGCGCGATCAGCGAGCCGTTCAGCAGGCCGACCAGCAGCCCGACGCACACGCCGGCCAGCACCGGCCAGATGACCGGCAGGTCGGTCAGGTGCGGGAACACCGCGCGCGGAAAATCGGACACCTGCGCGAGGCTGGCCGACACGACCGCCGCCGCGGCGACGACCGACCCCGACGACAGGTCGATCCCGCTCGTGATGATCACGAGGTTCACGCCGACCGCGATGATGCCGATCACGGCCATCTGCAGCACGATGATCTCGAGCCGCTCCGCGTTGAACAGGAAGCTCTGCCCGACGACGAGCCAGCCGATCACCTCGAAGAACAGGCTGATGCCCACCAGCACCAGGAAGATGCTCAGTTCGGGCGGCCACTTCGCGTGCCGCGTCTTGATCGTCATGGACTGCGCGTCCGCGACCGGATTCAGGTTGCCCATTTCAGTTGTCTCCATGCTTGTTGCGGCTCAGCGCGAGGCCAGGTCCATGATGCGGACCTGGTCGGCGTCCTTGCGTTCGACGATGCCGGTCATCCGGCCTTCGTGCATCACCATCACGCGATCGCTCATGCCGAGCACCTCCGGCATCTCCGACGAGATCATCAGCACCGCGACGCCCTTGCCGGCGAGCGCGCTGACGAGCCGGTGAATCTCGGCCTTCGCGCCGACGTCGATCCCGCGGGTCGGCTCGTCGAGGATCAGGATGCGCGGTTGCGTGAGCAACCATCTGCCGATCAGCACCTTCTGCTGGTTGCCGCCCGACAGGTTCTGGATTTCCTCGTGCAGCCCGGGCGTCTTCACGCGCAGCATCCGGCTCATTGCCTCGCAGTCGCGTTTCAACTGCGCCTGCCGCACGAAATTGAACTTCACGTAGCGGTTGCTGAGCACCGCCGCTTCCATGTTCGCGAGCAGGTCGAGATTCAGGAAGCAGCCGGTGTCCTTGCGGTCCTCGGTGAGGAACGCCATCCCGTGCTTCATCGCTTGCGCGGGCGTGGCGATGCGCACCGGCTTGCCGTCGATCAGGATCTCGCCGGCGGTGGCCGGCACGACGCCGAACAGCGCCTCCGCGACGTTCGAGCGCCCCGAGCCGACGAGGCCCGCGACGCCGAGGATCTCGCCCGCGCGCAGCTCGAAGCTGACGTCGCGGAACACCCCGTCGACGCCGAGGTTCTTCACGGCCAGCACGACGTCGCCGATCGGCACCTCCTCCTTCGGGAACATCTGCGTGATCTCGCGGCCGACCATCATCCGGATGATGTCGTCGCGCGTGACGTCGCTCGACGCGTGCGTGCCGATGTACTTGCCGTCGCGGAACACCGAGAACTCGTCGGCGATCTCGAACAGCTCGTTCATCTTGTGCGTGATGTAGACGATGCCCTTGCCCTGCTCGCGCAGCTGGCGAATGATGCGGAACAGGTGCGTGACCTCCTTGTCGGTCAGCGCGGAAGTCGGCTCGTCCATGATCAGCACTTCGGAGTCGAACGACACGGCCTTCGCGATCTCGACCATCTGGCGGCTCGCGACCGTCAGCGTGCGCACGTCGGCTTCCGGGTCGATGTCGATCGACAGCCGCTCGAACAGCGCGGCGGTGCGGCGGCGCAGCTCGGCGTGATCGATCAGGCCGAAGCGGTTCTTCGGTTCGCGGCGGATCCAGATGTTCTCCGCGACCGTCATGTACGGCATCAGGTTGAGTTCCTGGTGGATCATCGCGATCCCGCGATCGAGCGCGTCGAGCGGGCCGTTCAGCACGACGGGCTCGCCGTTGATCAGGATCTCGCCCTGGTCGGGCGTGTAGACGCCGGCGATGATCTTCATCAGCGTCGACTTGCCGGCGCCGTTCTCGCCCATCAGCGCATGCACGGTGCCGCGCCGCACGCGGAACTGCACGCCGTCGAGCGCGACGACGCCGGGAAACGACTTGCCGACGCCGCGCACCTCGAGCACGCAGTCGGCGGCGGGCGCACCGGACGAACCCGGTGCGGCGGGCGAGGCGGCCGGCGCGCTTTCGCTCGCCATCGAGCGCGCCATCCTGGCTGTAAACATGGACGTTCCTCGAAAGTCACACGCGAACCCGGACACGCCGGGCCCGCGCAGTTCAGCGGAAAAACCGGTCAGTGCTTCGCGTACTGGTTCATGTTCTCCGGCGTGACGAGTTCGAACGGCACGTTCACGAAGCGCTCGACGGGCTGCTTCTTCGCCAGCTTGAGCGCGGCCGCGACGGCCTGCGCGCCCTGCCCGGCCGCGTTCTGGTACACCGACACCTTCAGCTCGCCGCTCTTCATCGCCGCGAGCCCGTCCGGCGTCGCGTCGATGCCCGCGACGACCGTCTTCGGCGTCAGCTTGCGCGCGGCCTTCAGCGCGTTGATCGCGCCGATCGCCATTTCGTCGTTGTTCGACACGATCGCGTCGAACTTCGTCCCGGAGCTCAGCCAGTTCATCGTGATGTCCTGGCCCTGCGTGCGGCTCCACTTGCCTTCGCGCTTGTCGACGATCTTCATGCCGGCGCAGTCCTTGGTCGCGATCACGTCCTCGATGTCCTTGGTGCGCGCGCGCGCCGACTCGTTGGACAGCTCGCCCATCAGCACCAGGATGTCGCCCTTGCCGCCGAGCAGCTTGCACACCTGGCGCGCCTGCAGCGTGCCCGACTGTTTCTCGTCGGAGGCGACCACCGCGACGCCGGCCGGCAGCTTGTCGAAATCGACCGGCTTGCGGTTCACGTAGACGAGCGGGATCTTCGCGGCGGTCACCATCTTGGTGATCTTCGGCGTCGCGTCGGTGTCGACCGCATTCACGATGATCGCGTCGACCTTCTGCGCGATCATGTTCTGGACCTGGCTCAACTGCTTGCCGACGTCGTTGCCGCCGTCCTCGATCTGCACGGTCGCGCCGTCCTTCTTCGCCGCATCGCCGATGCTGTTGCGCAGGATCGTCAGGAACGTGTCGTCGAACGATGCCATCGTCACGCCGATCTTCTCGGCATGCGCGAGCGGCATGGCCAGGATTGCGGCGGCCGCGGCGGCCATCAGCTTGGTCTTCATGATCACTCTGTCTCCTCATCTCCGGGGGCGGAAAAACGGCGCGTTGCGCGCCGCCGGGCCGAGTCCGATCGGATCCGATTCGGACTGAAGCATCCGGATGAAACTGTAGATCACTTCTTCGAAAATTTGGAAATTTATTTCTACGTGATTTCACCTAGGGAACTGGATTTCCAAAAAGTCTAGACTCCGTTCCGTAGCCCGATTCCTTGCGGCAGGCGTTCCCGTGTCGTGCCGCGCACGTGACGGACCACCGTCGCAGGATCGGTCCCTCAATCCGCCGGCAGGGTCGAACGCCGGCCGCGAGCGTGATACGTGATATGAGCCCGTTGAACTTTCCGACTGACCGCCCCATCGATCTCGCCTGCCTCGGCCGCGTCGCCGTGGACCTTTACGCGCAACAGTACGGCAGCCGCCTGGAGGATGCGCGCAGCTTCCAGATGTATCTCGGCGGCTCGTCGGGCAACGTCGCGTTCGGCGTCGCCCGGCTCGGACTGAAGACCGCGATGATCTCGCGCGTCGGCGACGAGCAGATGGGCCGCTTCGTGCGCGAGACGCTCGAGCGCGAAGGCTGCGACACGAGCCAGCTGCAGACCGATCCGGAACGCCTGACCGCGCTCGTGCTGCTCGGGCTGAAGGATCGCGACACGTTCCCGCTGCTGTTCGTGCGCGAGAACTGCGCGGACATGGCCGTGCGCGCCGACGAGATCCGCGAGGACTTCATCGCCGGCTGCCGCGCGCTCGCGATCACCGGCACCCATCTTTCGACGCCGGGCACCCGCGAGGCGTCGCTGACCGCGCTCGGCTACGCGCGCCGCCACGGCGTCGTGCGGATCCTCGACATCGACTACCGGCCGGTGCTGTGGGGGCTGACCGCGCGCGGCGCGGGCGAGAACCGCTACGTGCCCGACGCGCAGGTCACGCGGCAGCTGCAGCAGGTGCTCGGCGAGTTCGACCTGCTGGTCGGCACCGAGGAGGAATTCCTGATCGCGGGCGGCGTGCCGCACGACCTGATCGCGTCGCTGCAGGCCGTGCGCCGCGCGAGCGGCGCGGTGCTGGTGGTCAAGCGCGGCGCGCTCGGCTGCTGCGTGATCGAGGGCGACATCCCTGCGCGCATCGACGATGCGCCGACCTTCCACGGCGAACGCGTCGAAGTCCTGAACGTGCTGGGCGCGGGCGACGCGTTCCTGTCGGGCCTGCTGTCCGGGCTGCTGCGCGGGCACGGCTGGGCGCAAGCGACGCGCATCGCGAACGCGTGCGGCGCGATCGTCGTGTCGCGCCACGCGTGCTCGGCCGCGATGCCGACGCCGGCCGAGCTCGCGCACTGGTTCGGCGGCAGCCGCAATCCGCAGGTGGACGCCGATCGCGCGCTCGCGCACCTGCATCGCGTGACGGTGCCGCGCCGCGCATGGGACGACCTGTGCGTGATGGCGTTCGACCATCGCAGCCAGTTCTACGAGCTCGCGGTGCAGGCCGGCGCGGACGAAGCGCGGATCAAGACGTTGAAGCGCCTGCTCGTGCGCGCGGCCGAACAGGTCGAGCGCGATCGCCGGATCGAAGGCCATGTCGGCGTGCTGATCGACGGCGGCGCATATGGCCGCGACGCGCTCGCGTCGGCCACCGGCCGCGGCTGGTGGGTCGGCCGCCCGGTCGAGCTGCCCGGCTCGCGGCCGCTGTGCTTCGACGACACGCGCTCGGTCGGCTCGTCGCTCACGCACTGGCCGACCGAACAGGTCGTGAAGTGCCTCGTCCACTACCACCCCGACGACGACGTCGACCTGCGCGTCGCGCAGGAGCAGCGCGTGCTGGAGCTGTGGGAAGCCACGCGCGCGAGCGGCAACGAGCTGCTGCTGGAAATCATTCCGCCGCGCGCGGTCACGCCGCCCGGCACCGAGGACGACGCGGTGCTGCGCACGGTCGCGCGCTTCTACAACCTCGGCGTGATGCCGGAGTGGTGGAAGCTCGCGCCGATGAGCGCCGACGGCTGGGCGCGGCTCGAGACGCTGGTAGCCGAGCGCGACCCGCACTGCCGCGGCGCGGTGATCCTCGGGCTGAACCAGCCGCTGCAATATCTGGTCGACAGCTTCCGCTCGGCGACCAACCCGATCGTCAAGGGCTTCATGGTCGGCCGCACGCTGTGGGCCGACGCGTCGCTGCACTGGCTCGCCGGCCGGATCGACGACCAGGCGCTGATCGACGAAGTGGCCGGCAATTTCGCGCAGCTGGTCGACGCGTGGCTCGGCCGCCGTGCCGCCGCGCGCGCCGCGGCAGCAGCCTGATGCAGATGTCCGTGATGACCACCCGATTCCTCCCGATCGACAGACGATGACCACCACCGTGAGACTGACCGTCAGCCAGGCGCTCGTGCGCTACCTGGCCGCCCTGCGCGCCGAAGTCGTCCAGCCGGACGGCCGCACCGAAATCCTGCCGTATTGCGGCGGCGTGTTCGCGATCTTCGGCCACGGCAACGTGGCCGGGCTCGGCGAAGCGCTGCATGCCGAACGAGACCGGCTGCCGACGTTCCGCGCACACAACGAGCAAGGGATGGCGAATGCGGCCGTCGCGTTCGCGAAAGCGAACTTCCGCCAGCGGATGATGGCCGCGACGTCGAGCATCGGCCCCGGCGCGACCAACATGCTGACCTCCGCCGCGCTCGCGCACGTCGGCCGGCTGCCGCTGTTGCTGCTGCCCGGCGACGTGTTCGTGTCGCGGCTGCCCGACCCGGTGCTGCAGCAGGTCGAGGACTTCGAACAGGGCGACGTCAGCGCGAACGACTGCTTCCGGCCGGTGACGCGCTACTTCGACCGGATCACGTCGCCCGAGCAGCTGCTCGTCGCACTGCCGCGCGCGATCCAGGTGATGACCGACCCCGCGCAGTGCGGCCCCGTGTGTCTCGCGCTGCCGCAGGACGTGCAGACCTTCGCGTACGACTGGCCGGAGGATTTCTTCGCGCCGCCGGTGATCCGGATGCGCCGCCCGCCGGCCGACGCGCTCGAACTCGCGGATGCGCTCGACGTGTTGAAAGCGGCGAAGAAGCCGCTGATCGTCGCCGGCGGCGGCGTACTGTACAGCCAGGCGTGGGACGCGCTGCGCACGTTCGCCGACACGCACGGCGTGCCGGTCGCCGAATCGCAGGCCGGCAAGGGCAGCCTCGCGTGGGACCACCCGCTGAACCTCGGCTCGATCGGCGTGACGGGCTCGCCCGCCGCGAACCGCGCGGCCGCGCAGGCCGACGTGGTGTTCGCGGTCGGCACGCGCCTGCAGGACTTCACGACCGGCTCGCATGCGCTGTTCGGCAATGCGACGCTGCTGAGCCTGAACGTGCAGCCGTTCGACGCGGGCAAGAAGCGCGGCCGGCAATTGATCGCCGATGCGCGCACGGGCCTCGGCCAGCTGTCGGCCGCGCTCGCGGGCTGGCGCGCGGATGCGGCCTGGACGGCCGCGAACCAGGATCAGGCCGCCGCGTGGAACGCGCGCGTGACCGAGCTGACCACGCGCGTGCCGACGGACACGCTGCCGTACGACGCGGAAGTGATCGGCGCGGTGCGCGACTCGGCGGCCGACGCGGGGCGCGACAGCGCGCGCGACGATCTCGTCGTGTGCGCGGCCGGCACGCTGCCGGCCGAACTGCACAAGCTGTGGCGCAGCGGCGTGCCGGGCAACTACCACATGGACTACGCGTACTCGTGCATGGGCTACGAGGTCGCGGGCGGCCTCGGCGCGAAGCTCGCGCGGCCCGAGCGCGAAGTGATCGTGATCGTCGGCGACGGCTCGTACATGATGCTCAACGCCGAGCTCGCGACGTCCGTGATGCTCGGCCGCAAGCTCATCGTCGTGATCCTCGACAACCGCGGCTACGGCTGCATCGAGCGGCTGCAGCTCAATTGCGGCGGCGCGAGCTTCAACAACATGCTCGACGACTGCGTGCCGGAAGGCGGCGAACGCTCGACGATCGACTTCGCGATGCATGCGCGCTCGATGGGCGCCGAAGCCGTGCACGTGCGCGACGTCGGCGAGCTGCGCAGCGAAATGAAGCGTGCGCGCGCGGCGAAGACGAGCCAGGTCATCGTGATCGACACGACGCACGAGCGCACGACCGCGGACGGCGGCGCGTGGTGGGAAGTCGCGGTGCCGCAGGTATCCGCGCGCGCCGGTGTCGAACGCGCGCACCGGACGTATCTCGACGAGAAAACCCGGCAGCGACGCTGATCCGTTTCCCCATTCAATCCGCCGCTCCGCGAAAACAACATTCGAACCAAGGAAGCACGTCATGAGCTGGAACGTTCGCATCGGTATCAATCCCCTGTCGTGGATGAACGACGACCTGCCGTCGCTCGGCGGCGAGACGCCGCTCGAGACGGCACTGAAGGAAGGCGCCGAAATCGGCTACGCGGGCTTCGAGCTCGGCAACAAGTTTCCGAAGACGGGCCCCGAGCTGAAGGCGAAGCTCGCCGAGTTCGGGCTCGTGTGCGTGTCGGGCTGGTATTCGGGCTTTCTGGCGGAAGTCGCGCCGGGCATGAGCGACGCCGATGCCGTCGAGGCCGAAATCGAGCGCTGCCGTGCGCACATGACGAAGCTGCAGTTCAACGACGTGAAGGTCGTGGTGTACGGCGAATGCGCGGGCACGATCCAGGGCAGCATCGACACGCCGGTCGCCAAGCGCCCGCGCTTCGTCGACGATGAAACCTGGCGGCGCTATGCGGCGCGCCTCGACGCATTCGGCGCGCACCTGCTCGAGACCTACGGGATCAAGCTCGCCTACCATCACCACATGGGCGCGTACGTCGAATCGCCGGACGACGTCGACCGGCTGATGGCGCTGACCGATCCGGCGAAGGTGTTCCTGCTGTTCGACACGGGCCACGCGTATTTCGGCGGCGCGGCCGATCCGGTCGCGCTGCTGAAGAAGCACGTGGCGCGCGTCGTGCACGTGCACTGCAAGGACGTGCGGCCGCAGGTCGTCACGCAGGCGCGCAACGGCGGCTGGAGCTTCCTGAACGGCGTGATCAACGGCACCTTCACGGTGCCGGGCGACGGCGCGCTCGATTACGAAGCGACGCTGCGCACGCTGAAGGACGCCGGCTACGAAGGCTGGCTCGTGGTCGAGGCCGAGCAGGACCCGGCCGTCGCGCCGAGCTATCAGTATGCGAAGAAGGGCTACGAATCGCTGCGCGCGATCGTCGACCGGTTGAGCGCGTAAGCCCCGTCATCTCATCGAGGAACCTCACGCCATGACGATTTCTCCCCTGCTGGTCAAGGCATCCGCCGACCGCGAAATCTGCAACGTGACGCCCGAGTCGGCCGGCTGGAAACACGTCGGCTTTCGCGCGCTACGCCTGAAGGCCGGCGACACCGAAACGCTCGACACGGGCACGCGCGAACTGTGCGTCGTCGTGCTCACGGGCACGCTGCGCGCGCAAGTCGACGGCGAGACCTACGACGCGCTCGGCAAGCGCGACAGCGTGTTCGAGGAAGTGTCGCCGGACGCACTGTACGTGCCGGGCGGCAAGACCGTCACGCTGGTGGCGACGCGCGACACGGAAGTCGCGCTGTGCACCGCGCCTTACGCGAGCGGCGACAAGCGCGTGCAGCGCCTCGACGGCGAACGGATGCGGCGCGCCGTGCGCGGGCAAGGCACCAACACGCGCTACGTATGCGACATCCTGATGGGCGACAACCCGGCCGCGGACCGGCTGCTCGTCGTCGAAGTGATCACGCCCGCGAGCCACTCGAGCAGCTATCCGCCGCACAAGCACGATCGCGACGCGGCGCCCGACGAAACGTCGCTCGAGGAAACCTATTACCACCGGATCGATCCGCCGCAGGGTTTCGCGTTCCAGCGCGTGTACACGGACGACCGCAGCCTCGACGAGGCATGCGCGATCGAGAACCACGACGTCGTGATGGTGCCGCGCGGCTATCACCCGGTGGTCGCGCCGCACGGCTACAACCTGTACTACCTGAACGTGATGGCCGGGCCGAGCCGCGCGTGGGCGTTCAAGAACGACCCCGCGCACGAGTGGATGCTCGACGCGGCGCCCGGGCGCTGATGCATTGACGCGCTGAACGATCGACGGCCGGCGCGCGACGCAGGACGCGCGCACGGGCCGAACTTGCGACGACACGGAGCTGCCATGGCGACACCCTTCCCGCGCTGCGCGCCCACGCCCTTCGGCGACACGGCCTCAACGCCGATGCTGGCGCACTTCGATGCCGACGTCGCGCGCCGGCTCGGCGACATCGCGATCAATCTCGCGTCGCGCCGCGGGCTGCCGATCGCGGTCGGCATCGTCGGCGAAGCCGCACCGCTGTTCTATTGCGCGCTCGACGGCAGCCGCGCCCGCGACAGCGACGCGATCCGCCGCCGGCAGAACACGGTGTTGCGCTTCGGCGTCAGTTCGCTCGAGGTCGGCGCGCGCTTTCGCCGCGCCGGCTGGTCGCTGCAGTCGCAGGGATTGTCGGATGCCGACTATGCGCTCGACGGCGGCGGCGTGCCGCTGCGGCTGGCCGACGGCGCCATCGTCGGCGCGATGGCGATCGCCGGGCTCGACGACGAACGCGATCATGCGCTCGTCGTCGAGAGCCTGCGCTGGCATGTCGGCGCGAACGCGCTCGCGATGATCGCGTAGCGGCGCGCGCCGGCGCGCGCGATCAGTGCAGCCCGCCGCTCGCGACGAGGCGCTCGCCGGTCAGCCAGCGCGCATCGTCCGATGCGAGGAACACCGCGACCGACGCGATGTCGTCCGGCTCGCCGAGGCGGCCGAGCGGCGTCTGGCTTTGCACCTGCCGGTCGAGGTCCGAACCGATGATGCCCGCGCTGTGCGTGCCTTCGGTCACGATCATGCCCGGGTTGATCGCGTTCACGCGAATCTTGCGCGGGCCGAGTTCGAGCGCGAGCACGCCGGTGATCGCGTCGACGGCGCCCTTGGTGCCGCTGTACACGGCGCTCGCGGGCGGCGTGATGCTCGTCACCACGGAACTGATGTTGATGATGCTCGCGCCTTCGCCCAGATGCTTGACGGCGGCCTGCGTCGTCAGCAGCACGCCGAACACGTTCGTGTCGAACTGCCGGCGGTAGTGCTCTTCGGTGATCGCCTCGATCGGCGCGAATTCGTACACGCCGGAATTGTTGACCAGCACGTCGAGACGGCCGTACGTGTCGATCGCCGTGTCGACGATGCGCTGCGCGTCCGCTGCCTTCGACACGTCGCCGCCGACCGCGACCGCGCGGCCGCCCGCTTCGACGATCGCGCTCACGACCGCGTCGGCGCCGGCCTTGCTGCTCGCGTAGTTGACGACGACCGACGCGCCTTCGGCGCCCAGCGCCTTCGCGATTGCGGCGCCGATCCCCTTGGAAGCGCCCGTGACGATCGCGACCTTGCCTGCCAGCTTGCTCATGATTTCATTCCTCAGTCGGAAGACTTCGATGGATGGGTACCGGTCGCGCCTGTCGCGGCGCACCGGCCTTGCTGGCAATCTTCGCGGTTCCGGCGGCCGCGATAAAGCGGCTCGACACGAATTGACTGGCGAGGTTTGCCGAACAATCGGCCGACGGACGGTCAGCCGGCGCTCAGCCACGCGCCGACGACGTCGCCGCCGAGCCCGTCGAGCGCGCCGTCGTAGACGATCCGCCCGCGCCCCATTACCGCGACGCGCTGCGCGAGCCGCGGCGCGAGCTGCAGCCGCTGCTCGATCAGCAGGATCGCGACGCCGTCGTCCTGCAGCGCGGCAAGGCAGGCGCCGACTGCGTCGACCGCGAGCGGCGCGAGCCCTTCGGCCGGTTCGTCGACGATCAGCACGCGCGGGCGGCCGGCGAGCGCGCGCACCAGCGCGAGCACCTGCTGCTCGCCGCCCGAGAGCCGCCCGGCCTTCACGTCGGCCCGCGCGCCCAGCAGCGCAAAGCGCGCGAGCAGCCGGTCGAGCGCGGCACGTTCGGCCGCGCCGCGCAGGCCGCGCAGCCCGAGCCGCAAGTTGTCGCGCACGCTCAGCAGCGGAAATACGTCGCGGCTTTCGGCGACGTAAGCGACGCCGCGCCGCGCGATCTCGAACGTGCGCGCCCCCGCGCATTCGGCGCCGGCGATGCGCACCGAGCCCGCGGTGCGCACGAGCCCCATCACGGCCTTCGCGAGCGTCGAGCGGCCCGAGCCGTTGCGGCCGAGCAGCGCGAGCGTCTCGCCCGGCGCGAGCGCGAGATCGACGCCGTCGAGCACGGGCTGCCGCCCGTACCACGCACGCAGGCCGCGGATGTCGAGCAGCGCGCTCATGCGCCCTCGCCGAGATAGGCGGCGCGCACGGCCGGGTCCGAGCGGATCGCGTCGGGCGCACCGGTCGCGACCACCGTGCCGCGCACGAGCACCGTGATGCGCTCGGCGAAGCCGAACACCGCATCCATGTCGTGCTCGATCATCAGCACCGTGCGGCCCTGCGTCGTCGCGCGGATCAGCGCGATCATCCGCGCCGCCTGTTCGCGGTTCATGCCGGCGGTCGGCTCGTCGAGCAGCAGCGTGCGCGCGCCGCTCGCGAGCGCGATGCCCAGATCGAGCGCGCGCTGTTCCGCATAGCCGAGTGCGCCGGCCGGCGCGTCGCGCTGCGCATCGAGGCCGATGTCGTGCAGCACGCGCGCGGCCGCGCGATCGACCGATGCCGATTCGCGCAGCCGGTTCCACCAGCGCCGCCGCTCGGCCGGCGCATGCAGCGCCGCGCAGCGCAGGTTGTCGAACACGCTCAGCCGCGCGAACGCGCTCGTCTGCTGGAAACTGCGGCCGATGCCGAGCCGGCTCGCGACGACCGGCCCGCGCCCGCGCAGCTCGACACCGTGCAGCACGACGCGCCCGCGCGTCGGCCGCGTCGCGCCGGCGATCACGCCGAACAGCGTCGACTTGCCCGCGCCGTTCGGCCCGATCAGCGCATGACGCTCGCCGGCCGCGATGCTCAGTTCGATGCCGTCGAGCACGGTCTGCGCGCCGAAACGCTGCACGATCCCGTGGAGCGCGATCGCGTTGCCGTTCATCGCCCGTCCTCCCGCGTGCCATGCCCATGGTTCAGCAGCCGCGCGCGCCAGCCCCACAGCAGCGTGCCGATGCCGGCCGCCGAGGCCGCGACGGCCCAGCCCGCCGGCGAATCGGCGTCGATCCCCCACGCGCCGAACGCGATGCCGGTGCCGTCGTCCTGCGCGAAACGCCACGCATAGCCGAGCTCGGCCGCGCAGACGATCGCGACGCCCCAGAACACGCACGCGCCGACCCCGCACAACAAGCGCCACCGCTCGGCCGCCGGCGCGCCGCGCCGCAATGCATGCGCGAACGCTTGCGCGATGCCCGCGATCCCGCGCGGCGCGGCGACGACGACCGCGACGAACAGCACGCCGAGATACAGCGCCCATGCGCGCGACACGCCCGCGACGACGACGCTCAGCGCGGTCAGCACCACCGCGCCGGCCGCAGGCCCGAAGAACGTGCCGGTGCCGCCGATCACCGCGGCGATCAGCACGGTCGCCGAACGCGCCATCGACACGCTGTCGGGCGTCGCGATCTCGACGTCGATCAGCGTCAGCGTGCCGGCGATGCCCGCGAAGAACGACGCGCAGGTGACCATCGCGAGCCGTACGCGGCGCGGCTCGGTGCCGAGCGCGGCGACGCGCGCGGGGTTGTCGCGCACCGCGTTCGCGAGCCGGGCGAGCGGCGTGCGCGTCAGCGCGTGCATCGCCAGCGCCGACACGATGCACCATGCGGCGATCACCGCGTAGGCCTGCGTTTGCGCACCGAAATGCCAGCCGCCCCAGGGCGCGCCGCTCGCGCGGTCGATCGTCACGCCGCCGACGCCGCCGAACCACGCGGGCACGCTCCACGCGGCGGCCGCGACGCATTCGCCGAGGCCGAGCGTGATCATCGCGAACACGGTGCCCGCGCGGCGTGTCGCGAGCAGGCCGGCCAGGAACCCGAAGCCCGCGCCGGCCGCGCCGCCGACGAGCGGCAACAGCGGCAGCGGCGCGCCGACATGATTGAACCAGTGCGCGGCGGCGAACGCGCCGAGCCCCGCGACGGCGGCATGGCCAAACGACAGCAGCCCGGTCGTGCCGAGCTGCAGGTTGTACGACAGCGCGAGCACGACGAGCGCGGCCGTCTGCGCGAGATAGCCGAGCACCGCGCCATGCGGCCACAGCCACGCGGGCACGGCCACGCACGCGGCGAACAGCACCCAGCGCAGCGCGCCGGCCCGCGCGCGGCTAGCCATCGACACGCTCGCCGAACAGCCCGCGCGGCCGGGCGACCAGCACCGCGACGAGCAGCAGGTACGGGACCAGCGGGGCGAGCTGCGCGATCGACACGGCCGCGACGCTGTCGGGCAGCGCGAGGCCCGCCCATTGCGCGAGGTCGCGTAGCGACGTGTCGCTGGACGCCGCGAAGGTCTGCGCGAAGCCGACCGCGAGCGACGCGGCGAACGCGCCGCCGAGCGAGCCGAGCCCGCCGATCACGACGATCGCGAACACCACCGACCCGACGGTCTCGGCCAGCGCCGGCTCGATCACCGCGAGCGGCGCGCCGATCACGCCGGCCAGCGCCGCGAGCGCGGTGCCCGCGCCGAACAGCCCCGTCATCACGCGCGGCACGTCGTAGCCGAGCGCCTCAACGGCCGCGCGGTGCGTGAGCGCGGCGCGCACGACGAGCCCGAGGCGCGACACGCGCAGCAGCGCGCCGAGCGCGACCAGCATCGCCGCGGACATCGCCATCATGAAGAGCCGGTAGCGCGGCAGCGCAAGGCCGAACACGGTCACGGGCGTGCCGTCGAACAGCGGCGGCACCGGCGCCGGCAGCGGTGCGAGGCCCCACAGCAGTTTCGCGCCCTCGCCGATCAGGTACGCGAGCCCGAAGGTCAGCAGCAGTTCGCTCGTGTGCCCGTGCGCCTGCACGCGGCGCAGCAGGGCGCGCTCGCAGCCGGCGCCGAGCAGCCCGACCGCGAGCGGCGCGAGCCCGAGCGCGGGCCAGAAACCCGCGCGGGCCGCGATGCTGTAGCCGACGTATGCGCCGAGCATGTAGAAGCTCGCATGCGCGAAGTTGAGCACGCCCTGCACGCTGAAGATCAGCGTGAGGCCGGCCGACAGCATGAACAGCAGCAACCCGTAGCTGAGGCCGTTGAATGCCTGGAGCGCGAACGCGTGCACCGCCGCGCGCCCGTCAGCCGGCGAGCGGTTCGAGCGCCGCGCGCAGCGCGTCCGGCAGCGGCACCGGGCGGCGCGTGCCGCGATCGACGTACACGTGCACGAAGTGTCCCTGCGCGGCCGGCGCGGTTTCCCCTGCCGCGAACAGCCCGATCTCGTAGCGCACGCTCGACGTGCCGAGCTTCGCGACGCGCAGCCCCGCGTCGACCGACTGCGGAAAGACGAGCGGCGCGAAGTAGTTGCACTGCGTCTCGACCACGAGCCCGATCGTCTGCCCGTGCTCGACGTCGAGCAAGCCCGCGCGGATCAGGTATTCGTTCACGACGGTGTCGAAGTAGCTGTAGTAGACGACGTTGTTCACGTGCCCGTAGACGTCGTTGTCCATCCAGCGGGTCGTGATCGGCAGGAAGTGGCGGTAGGCGTCGCGCGGACGCGGCTGCGGCTTGTCGGACATGGCGGTGGCGATGGCGGTGGGCGGTCAGGACGAGGAAGATGAAGCGCACGTCGCGCGGCGGCCGCGCGGAACGGCACGCCGGCGAATGGCGAGATGCCGCGCCGCGATCGTGCCCGGCGCGACGGACGACATGGCGGCGGCGCGGCCCGTCACTGCCCCGCTCGGTCGACGAATTCGAAATCGAGGCCGCGCGCGCGCATCCAGTCGGCCAGCGCGTAGCCGGTGCCGGCGCGCCACGGGCGCAGCAGCGGCGGATCGACGAGCCGGTATTCGAGCAGTTCCGGCGACAGCGCGACGGTGCCCGACGCGCGCACGTGGTACGCGATGATCAGTTCGTTCTTGCGGATGAATTCATAGACGCCGACGAGCGTGACCTGCTCGGCCTTCAGCGCGGTTTCCTCGAACACCTCGCGCGCGATGCCGTCCTCGGGCGTCTCGCCGTTCTCGAGGAAGCCGGTGATCAGCGCGAACATCCCTTCCGGCCAGGCCGCGTTGCGCGCGAGCAGGATCTTGCCGTCGAGCTCGACGATCGCGGCCACCACCGGCAGCGGGTTGTTCCAGTGCACGTAGCCGCACACGTCGTCCGGGCAGGCCTGGCGGACGCGGCCGCCTTCGTGGTCGGGATCGGCGCGCTCGGTCAGCGGACGCGCGCAGCGCGGGCAAAAACGGTAGTCGGCGGTGGTCATCGATGGGGATCTGGCGAACGCCCGGCGGCGGCCTGCAAGCCGCGTCGCGCGCCCGCTCGGCGCGGGAAAGGCCTCATTCTAGCGAGTTTGCCCGCGCCGCAGACGATCCGGCCCCGATGAAGTCAGGGTTGCATGCGGGGTTGCGCGCGCCCGCGCGCGGCCGTCGCCGCGAAGCCGGCGGCACCGGCGAGCAACGCACCTGCCGCGACCCACAGCGCCGGCGAGAACGACCCGAAGCGCGCGGTCAGCGGCGCGGCGACGAGCGGGCCGAGAATCTGCCCGACCCCGTACGACGCGGTCGCATAGCCCATCAGCCCGGCCGCACGCTCGCCATGCAGCCGCCGCGCCTCGCGCATCGCGAACAGCGTGATCGCGGTGAACGGCAGGCCGAGCAGCGCGCTGCCGGCCGAGAAGCCGGCCGCATTCGGCCAGACGATCCCCGCCGCGATCCCGAACGCCTGCGTCGCGCAGCCGGCGGCGAGCAGCAGCCGGTTGTCCCAGTGGCCGGGCAATCGCGACGCGGCGATCGCGCCGACGATCAGCGCCGCGCCGAACATCGGCCAGAACAGGTCGGGCCACGGCGAGCCGGCCGGCAGCACGGCACGCGCGATCACCGGCAGGAACGTCGCGGTGATGATGTAGCCGAAGCCCGGCATCCCGTACAGCACGACGAGCCACGCGGCGTCGGCGCGATGGCGTCGTGCGTCGTGCGGTGCTGCGGCCGGCGCGGCCGGTCGCTCGCGCATGGCCGGCGCCGCGGCGCCCGGCGCGGCGGTTGTCGAGGCGGCCGGCCCCGGCGCGCTGCCGAACGTGCGCCAGATCGCGACCGACAGCAGCGCCGACAACGCCGCGAAGCCGAGCCAGCCGGGCGCCGCGCGATGGCCGGCGAGCGCGCTGCCGATCAGCCCGGTCAGCACGATCCCGACGCCCGGCCCCGCGTAGATCACCCCGCTCCACTCGGGCGCATGCAGTTCGGTGAGCCGCCGCAGCCCCCATTGCGACACGAACACGAACGTCCATGCGCTGACGACGCCCGCGACGAAGCGCACCACGAGCCACACGGAGAGCAGATGGCCGACGCCCATCTCGGCAGTCAACAGCACGGTGGCGGCCAGCCCGAAGCGCACCATCCGCGCGGGCGCGACCCGCACGGCCGCGCAACTGACCGCGCCGACGAAATAACCCGCGTAGTTCGCCGACGCGAGCCAGCTGCCGGCCTTCAGGCCGATCGAGCCGTCGGCGAGCATCAGCGGCAGCAGCGGCGTGAACGCGAAGCGGCCGACGCCGAGCGCGACCGCCAGCCCGATCATGCAGGCGAGCGCGGCCGCGCGGGCGCGGCGGTCGGCGTCATCGGGCAGGTGTACGCCGGCAACGGCGCTCGGAGCATCGGAACGGGACATGGCGGCATGGGCCGCGCGCGGCGCGCGCCGGCCGGAATGGAAATCGGAACGCTTGTATCGTAGCTTGACCGAACGTTCTCGATAAATGAATAATCAAGAATCCACATATCTCCAGGAGAGAATCATGGACCTGGCGGCGCTGGCGATTTTCCGGGCTGTCGTGCGCGAGAACGGCGTGACGCGCGCGGCGGCGAAGCTCAACCGCGTGCAATCGAACGTGACGACGCGCATCAAGCAGCTCGAGGAGGAACTCGGCGCGGCGCTGTTCGTGCGCGACGGCCGCCGGCTCGTGCTGACGCCGGCCGGGCACACGCTGCTGCCGTACGCGGAGCGGCTGCTCGCGCTTGCCGACGAGGCGCGCGACGCGGTGCGCGAGGACACGCCGCGCGGGCGGCTGCGCCTCGGCACGATGGAAAGCACGGCCGCGAGCCGGCTGCCGACCGTGCTCGCGCGCTATCACCATGCGTGGCCCGACGTGTCGCTGGAGCTCGTGACCGGCACGACCGGCTGGCTGATCGACAAGGTGCGCGACTTCGAGATCGACGCGGCGCTGTTTGCGCGGCCGCCCGAGCCGGACACGCTGCCCGACACGTTCGAGACGGTGCCGATCTTCCGCGAGGATCTCGTGCTGCTGACGCCGCGCGGCCATCCGCCGGTGCGCACGCCGCGCGACGTGATCCTGCCGACGCTGGTCGCGTTCGAGCGCGGCTGCACGTACCGGAAATATGTCGAGCAATGGTATGCGGCGCACGGGATGAAGCCCGCGCGTGTGCTCGAACTCGGTTCGTATCATGCGATCGTCGCGTGCGTCGCGGCCGGTGCGGGCATCGCGGTCGCGCCGCGCTCGGTGCTCGAGCTGCAGCCCGAGACCGGCAACGTCGCCGCCCACATGATCCACGAACTCGAAGGGATCGACACGCTGCTCGCGTGGCGGCGTGGTTACGCATCGGCGGCGCTCGCCGCGTTGCGCGATGCGCTGGGCGAGGCTGCGCGGGAGCCGGGTGATGCGAACAAGGCGGAGGTGGCCGCATCGGTGTCGGCCTGAGTCGGGATCGCAGGCTGCCGCTGGCGCGCGCGCTCGACCGTCATTCCGACAAAGGTGATGCGGTCAGGGCGGTGGTGGCCGCATCGGCGTCTGCACGAGCCGGGAACGCAGGCGAGCGCGCCAATGCTTCATACCGACAAAAACAAAACGACCCGACCGGCACACCGCCGATCGGGTCGTTTTTCCTATGACGCGACGCGGTCAGCCCGACCACACCGCATCATCAGCCATGCCGATCAAAGACGCTCTTCGACCCAGCCCTTGACGCCTGCCAGCGCGCCCGGCAGGTTCGCCGGTTCCGTGCCGCCTGCCTGCGCCATGTCCGGACGGCCGCCGCCCTTGCCGCCGATCTGCTGCGCGACGAAGTTCACGAGCTCGCCGGCCTTGACCTTCTTGCTCGCGTCCGGCGTGACACCCGCGATCAGGCTGACCTTGCCGCCTTCGACGGCCGCCAGCACGATCGCCGCGCTCTTCAGCTTGTCCTTCAGCTTGTCGACCGTCTCGCGCAGCGTCTTCGCGTCCGCGCCGTCGAGCGTCGCGGCCAGCACGAACACGCCACCGACTTCGATCGCCTGCTGCGCGAGCTCGTCGCCCTGGCTCGACGCGAGCTTCGACTTCAGCGCGCCCAGCTCCTTCTCGAGCGACTTCACCTGGTCCTGCACCTGCGCGATGCGTTGCGTGAGTTCCGACGGCTGCGCCTTCAGCGCGGCGGCCGCTTCGTTCACGCGCGCATCGAGCTCCTGCACGTAGCGCACCGCGTTGTCGCCGGTGATCGCCTCGACCCGGCGGATGCCGGCCGCGACGCCGCCTTCGACGACGATCTTGAAGAAGCCGATGTCGCCGGTGCGGTGCACGTGCGTGCCGCCGCACAGTTCGCGCGAAAAGCCGAGGTCGAGCACGCGCACTTCGTCGCCGTACTTCTCGCCGAACAGCGCCATCGCGCCGCCCTTCACCGCTTCGTCGTACGGCATCACGCGCACGATGCCCGGCGCGTTGGCAAGAATCTCGTTGTTGACGATCTGCTCGACGCGACGGATTTCGTCGTCGGTCAGCGGCGCGTTGTGCGCGAAGTCGAAGCGGGTTTTCTCCGCGTCGACGAGCGAGCCCTTCTGCTGCACGTGTGCGCCGAGCACTTCACGCAGCGCCTTGTGCATCAGGTGGGTCGCCGAGTGGTTGCGCTGCGTGCGTGCGCGACGATGCGCGTCGATTTCCGCGCGCAGCACGTCGCCGACCTTCAGCGTGCCCTGCTCCAGCGTGCCGTGGTGGCCGATCACGTCAGCCTGCACCTTCAGCGTGTCGGCCACCGAGAAGCGCGTCGCTGCATTCGCGAGCACGCCCTGGTCGCCGACCTGGCCGCCCGATTCCGCGTAGAACGGCGTGTGGTCGAGCACGACGACCGCATCCTGGCCGGTCTTCACTTCGTTGACGGCCGAACCGTCGACGTACAGCGCGACGACCTTCGCGTCGTCGAACGCGATTTCTTCATAGCCGTGGAACGTGGTCTTCGCGCCCGAGTATTCGAGGCCCTGCGTGGCCTTGAACTTGCCGGCCGCGCGCGCCTGCTCGCGCTGACGCGCCATCGCGTCGTCGAACGCCGGCTCGTCGACCGTCATCCCGCGCTCGCGGCACACGTCGGCCGTGAGGTCGAGCGGGAAGCCGTAGGTGTCGTGCAGCTTGAACGCGAGTTCGCCGTCGAGCACCTTGCCGCCCTTCGCGTCGACATCCGCCAGCGCCGCTTCGAGGATCGACATCCCGTGCTCGATCGTCTCGAAGAAACGCTCTTCTTCCTGGCGCAGCACGTCGGTCACGCGCTGCTCGGCTTCCTTCAGTTCCGGATAGGCTGCGCCCATCTCGGCGACGAGGTCGGCCACCAGCTTGTGGAAGAACGAGCCCTTGCGGCCGAGCTTGTAGCCGTGGCGGATCGCGCGGCGCACGATGCGGCGCAGCACGTAGCCGCGGCCTTCGTTGCCGGGGATCACGCCGTCGACGATCAGGAACGAGCACGCGCGGATGTGATCGGCGATCACCTTCAGCGAGTTGTTCGTGAGGTCGCTGATCTCGGTCACGCGCGCGGCGGCCTTGATCAGGTTCTGGAACAGGTCGATCTCGTAGTTGCTGTGCACGTGCTGCAGCACCGCGGCGAGGCGCTCGAGGCCCATGCCGGTGTCGACCGACTGCTTCGGCAGGCGCGTCATGTTGCCCTGCGCGTCGCGGTTGAACTGCATGAACACGAGGTTCCAGATCTCGATGTAGCGGTCGCCGTCTTCTTCAGGCGACCCCGGCGGGCCGCCCCACACGTCCGGGCCGTGGTCGTAGAAGATTTCGGTACACGGGCCGCACGGGCCGGTGTCGCCCATCGTCCAGAAGTTGTCCGACGCGTAGCGCGCGCCCTTGTTGTCGCCGATGCGGATGATCCGCTCGGTCGGCACGCCGACTTCCTTCGCCCAGATGTCGTACGCTTCGTCGTCTTCCTGGTAGACGGTGACCCACAGCTTTTCCTTCGGCAGCTGGTAGACCGTGGTCAGCAGCTCCCACGCGAAGCGGATCGCGTCGTGCTTGAAGTAGTCGCCGAACGAGAAGTTGCCGAGCATCTCGAAGAACGTGTGGTGGCGCGCCGTGTAGCCGACGTTCTCGAGGTCGTTGTGCTTGCCGCCCGCGCGCACGCTGCGCTGCGCGGTCGTGGCGCGCGTGTACGGACGCGGATCCGTGCCGAGGAACACGTCCTTGAACTGGACCATGCCCGAGTTCGTGAACATCAGCGTGGGGTCGTTACCGGGCACGAGGCTCGACGAGCGGACGATCGTGTGGCCCTTCGATTCGAAGAATTTGAGGAATTTCTCGCGGATTTCGGCAGCTTTCATGGCGTGCGGGGAATGTCTGGCTGAGACGGCTTCAAACGCCGGCCGTCCTCGCGGACGCACGGCGGGCAGATATCGTAAACGAGCGATTATACGATACAGATCGGCCGCTCCCACGCCAGCGGCCCGCCGCACCGGACGACCGGCCTGGGCCACCGGCGCGGCCGATTCGCCTTAAGATGCTCGGCATGCCAATCCGCCTTGCCTCGGGCCGGGCGAGCCATGAAAGGAGACGATTCGACGATGGGTGCCCTGAGCCATATCCGCGTGCTGGACCTCACCCGCGTGCTCGCGGGCCCGTGGTGCGCGCAGACGCTTGCCGATTTCGGCGCGGACGTGATCAAGGTCGAGCGCCCCGGCGCCGGCGACGACACGCGCCACTGGGGGCCGCCGTACCTGAAGGACGCGACCGGCGCCGATACGGCCGAGGCCGCGTACTACCTCGCGGCGAACCGCAACAAGCGCTCGGTGACGGTCGACATCGCGACGCCGGAAGGCCAGCAAACCGTGCGCGAGCTCGCCGCGCAGAGCGACGTCGTGCTCGAGAACTACAAGGTCGGCCAGCTGAAGAAATACGGGCTCGATTACGAATCGCTGCGCGCGGTGAAGCCCGATCTCGTCTACTGCTCGGTCACCGGATTCGGCCAGACGGGCCCGTACGCGCACCGCGCGGGCTACGACTTCATCGTGCAGGGAATCGGCGGCTTCATGAGCATCACCGGCGAGCGCGACAGCGAGCCGGGCGGCGGGCCGCAAAAAGCCGGCGTGGCGATCGCCGATCTCGCGACGGGCCTCTATTCGACGATCGCGGTGCTCGCCGCGCTCGCGCACCGCGATCGCACGGGCGAAGGCCAGTACATCGACATGGCGCTGCTCGACGTGCAGGTCGCGCTGCTCGCGAACATGAACACCAACTTCCTCGCGAGCGGCAAGCCGCCGGTGCGCTGGGGCAACGCGCACCCGAACATCGTGCCTTACCAGACGTTCCAGACGAGCGACGGCTGGATCATCGTCGCGGTCGGCAACGACGGGCAGTTCCGCAAGTTCGTCGAGGCCGGCGGGCGGCCCGAGCTGGCCGACGACGAACGGTTCGCGACGAATCCGTCGCGCGTGCGCCACCGCGACACGCTGGTGCCGATCCTCGCGGAGATGGTGAAGGCGCGCGGCAAGGCCGACTGGATCGCCGTGCTCGAAGCGGCCGGCGTGCCGTGCGGGCCGATCAACGAACTCGACGAGGTGTTCGACAACGAACAGGTGGTCGCGCGTGGAATGCAGGTGTCGCTGCCGCACCCGTGCGGCGCGGACGTGAAGCTCGTGCGCAATCCGATCCGGATGAGCGCGACGCCGCCCGATGCGCGCACCGCCCCGCCGCTGCTGGGCGCGCAGACGGACGACGTGCTGCGCGACATGCTCGGCTACGACGATGTGCGGATCGCCGCGTTGAAGGCGAAGCAGGCGATTTGAGCGCGTGTGATACCCGGCCGACCGCCCACGCAAGCAGTATCGGCCGGGTATATCGGGGGTCAGCGCTGCCCAAGCGTATCGCACCCGCCAGCGAGCAGTGCGAGCGCGGCACGCGCGGCCGGATCGACGACGATCGCACGACCGCCCGCGCCCGGGAGGCCGGTGACTGCCACCGTGTCCGTGTCGGCCGCCCCCCGGAATACCAATGTCGGAAGCGGTTCGGAGGCGATGCGATCGCGCATTTCCAGCGTGCCGAGCGGCGTCGGGAACGCCGTCGCAAGCTCGGCGACGGGCACACTGCCGCGCACGATCAGCGTGGTGAGCGGCGCGAGCCGGTCGGCCAGCCCAGGGGGCGCGACACACTGCCGGGAAACACGGCCGTCGAACGTGACGCGCACGGAGAACGGCGCCGCCGACTGCACGCGATGCGCGTTCACGTTCAGCGTACCGGCGGAGTAGACGAACGACATCACCTCATCCGGCTGCACACTGAGTATTTCGGTACCCGGCGCGATCGGCACGGGACTGCCGGCGCCCCCGACCATGCTTCGCCAAGCCAATACGACGAGCACGGCGACGAACACCACGCCGGCCGCGCGAGCGAGCCGGCCTGTTGCCGCGGGCGTCATGACACCTGCACCGTGGTTCCGACCGGTGTCCATTCGTACAGCTGCCGCGCATCGGCCTCGTTCAGACGCACACATCCGTGCTAGCCGAACCGGTCACTCAGTGAATTGCGAGCCAGCCGCACGACGCCGAGCGGCATCGGTCCGTGGTATTGATGAAACGCCTTGCCATCCGCGGTGAAGAACATTGCATGATCCATCTGCGCGTTATACATGCGACTGCGATAAGGGTGGTGCTTGCGGAGGATTCTGAACGTGCCCCGATCGGTCGGGTGCTCGCGGTCGCCTGTCACGCAGTCGAAGCGGAACACGCAAACGCGCCCCTCGTATGCTTCCACGCATTGCCGTGACAGATCAACCTGAATCCGTTTCGTCGCGGCGCCGTTGTTTTCTTTGGTGCGGTCGGATCGTGCGGGCTGGACTGGCATGGAGGCTTTCCGTCTGGTCGAATGGCCCGCCAGACTACCCACTACCGACTTCAAGCGATATGGGACACGTCAGAAATTCGGAGCGCTGTCCAACGGCAGGAGTCCGCTGCCGCGCACACCTACCACGATGAGCCCGGATGGCGCGACACGCTACGCGGGACTGTCGACGCGGGTGGCTCCGCCGTTGCTCGGCCACGATAACGAACGGATCGCAGCGTTGAAGGCGAAGCAGACGATCTGAAGGTCCTGCGGTCCGCCCTGCGCGACACGGTCAACCTGCGACCGCCAGCGCGTCGAGCCAGCCGCGCGCCTGCGGCCAGTCGCCGAGCCCGCTGTCCGCGTTGATGTGGCCGCGCGGGCCGAGGTCATGAAACGCGCTGCCCCACGCGTGCGCGCAGCCGCGCGCGAACGCGAGCGAGCCGTACGGATCGTCGCTGCTCGCAACCACGCAAGTCGGAAACGGCAGCCGCTCGTGCGGCACCGGCCCGAAGCCGTGCGCGTCGGCCGGAAACGCCGGCCCGGCCGGATCGGGCAACGCGACGAGCAGCGCGCCGCGCACTTTCTCGAGCGCGGCCGGCCGCGCGTAGCGGGTCGCCCACCACGCGGTGGTCAGCGTGCCGAGGCTGTGCGCGGCGATCGTCACGGGGCCCGGCGCGGCTTCGACCGCACGATCGAGCGCGAGACACCAGCCGTTGCGGAACGCACGGTCCCAGTCGGGCATCGCGATGCGCACGAAACGCGCGTCGGCGCGCTCCCAGCGGCTTTGCCAGTGGAACGGGCCGGAGTTGCCGTAGCCCGGCAGCACGAAAACGAGAGAATCGCTCATGGAAGGTTCGTCGACGCATGAAGTCGTTTTATGTAACGTCGACGAAGTGTCGCACACCCGCTCCTCCCTGATGTTGCCTGTCGAATCGCGGAATGGATGTGCGGTGTATGAATCGGTCGCGCTGCGCACGCGACCGGCCGGCGCTCACGCGCGCCGGCTTCGGTCAGCGCACGCCGGCGCCGACAAGGCCGCCTGCCGCGGCGCCGGCGACCGTGCCGACCGGGCCGCCCGTGATCAGGTAGCCGAGTGCGCCGCCCGCTGCCGCGCCGATCCCGGCGTTACGCTGCGTATGCGTCATCGCGCATGCGCCGAGTTGCGACAGGGCCGCGACGATTACCGCGGTACGAACGAGAAAAGTGGTCTTCTTCATCATGATTGTTGGCTTCCTCCCGCCCCGCAAAAAACTGCGAATGGCGGCATTGATTCGGTGAAGCCATCATAGGAAAAGCCGAATGCGGGGGGCAATCCGATTTACGTCGTGTTACAGCCGACACACTATCGAGATATTGCGATCGGCAGCGCGAACCGCCCTGCCGACGCCGCAACCCGCGCGGGACGGACCCCGGTCAGGTAGAATTACGGGATTAAACCGGCGCGACGCGCCGACACAACCTGACGCCAACCGCATGAGCACCGAACGCAACGACGCCCCCGCGGCTTCCAATTTCATCCGCAACATCATCGACGACGACAACCGCACCGGCAAATGGAGCGGCCGCGTCGAGACGCGCTTTCCGCCCGAGCCGAACGGCTATCTGCACATCGGCCATGCCAAGAGCATCTGCCTGAACTTCAGCGTCGCGCGCGACTACGGCGGCGTGTGCCACCTGCGCTTCGACGACACGAACCCGGAAAAGGAAAGCGTCGAATACGTCGACTCGATCGTCGACGCCGTGCGCTGGCTCGGCTTCGACTGGCGCAAGGACGCGGTCGATCACCAGTATTTCGCGAGCGACTACTACGACAAGCTGTACGAATTCGCCGAGCTGCTGATCCAGCGCGGCAAGGCGTACGTCGACAGCCAGAGCGCCGAGGAAATGCGCGCGAACCGCGGCTCGCTGACCGAAGGCGGCAAGCCGTCGCCGTTCCGCGACCGCTCGCCCGAGGAAAACCTCGACCTGTTCCGCCGGATGAAGGCCGGCGAGTTCAAGGAAGGCGAGCACGTGCTGCGCGCGAAGATCGACATGGCGTCGCCGAACATGAACATGCGCGACCCGGTGATCTACCGGATCCGCTACGCGCACCACTACCGTACCGGCGACGCATGGTGCGTGTATCCGATGTACGACTACACGCACTGCATCTCGGATGCGCTCGAAGGCATCACGCATTCGCTGTGCACGCTCGAATTCGAGGATCACCGCCCGCTGTACGACTGGGTGCTGAACGAACTCGCGGAAGCCGGCGTGTTCACGCGCCCGCTGCCGCAACAGATCGAATTCTCGCGCCTGAACCTCACGTACGCGATCACCAGCAAGCGCAAGCTGCTGCAGCTCGTCACCGAAGGTCATGTCGAAGGCTGGGACGACCCGCGCATGCCGACGATCGTCGGCATCCGCCGCCGCGGCTTCACGCCGGAGAGCATCCACCTGTTCTGCGAGCGGATCGGCGTGACGAAGGTCGATTCGTGGATCGACATGAGCGTGTTCGAAGGCGCGCTGCGCGACGACCTCGACGACAAGGCGCCGCGCTCGGTCGCCGTGCTCGATCCGCTGAAGCTCGTGATCGACAACTATCCGGAAGGCCAGGAAGAAGCGTGCACGGCGCCCGTGCACCCGCATCATCCCGACCGCGGCGTGCGCACGTTCCCGATCTCGCGCGAGCTGTGGATCGAGCGCGAGGACTTCGTCGAGAACCCGCCGAAGGGCTATTTCCGCCTGTTCCCGGGCAACAAGGTGCGCCTGCGCTACGGCTACGTGATCGAATGCACGGGCTTCGACAAGGACGCCGACGGCAACGTGACGGCCGTGCACTGCAACTACTTCCCGGACAGCAAGTCGGGCACCGAAGGCGCGAACAACTACAAGGTCAAGGGCAACATCCACTGGGTCAGCGCGAAGCACGCGCAGGCGGCCGAAGTGCGGATCTACGACCGGCTGTTCAAGGCGCCGCACCCGGACGCGGGAGGCGCGAACTTCCTCGAGGCGCTGAACCCGGACTCGAAGAAGGTCACGCAGGCCTACGTCGAGCCGGGCGCCGGCGACGTCGCGCCGGAAACGCGCCTGCAGTTCGAGCGTCACGGCTATTTCGTCGCCGACCGCGTCGATTCGAAGCCGGGCAAGCCGGTGTTCAACCGGATCGTCGGGCTGCGCGACAGCTGGGGCAAGCCGGCCTGACGGCCTGCTCCGCGCGCGGCGCGGCGGCCTCGCACCGCCCGCCGCAGGATGAAAAAAAACGGCCTTCGGGCCGTTTTTTATTGCGTGCGCGCAAGCGCGGCTGCGCCGGCCGCCACGCTTACGCGCTCGCCAACCGCCGATGCAGATCCGCGAGCGACAGCGTCGTGCGAAACAGCCGCGCGAGGCTGCGGCTTGCATACGCGTCGACGTCGCCGGGCGCGGTCCAGCGATACGCGTCCATCTCGGGAATCAGCGAGCCGTCGCGACGGCTCGGGAACAGCGACGTGCACGTGCAGCGCGCGGGATCGATCTCGTCGTCCGCGACCTGCACCGCGAACAGGTGCAGGTCCTTGTCGTGACGGTAGGCGAAGCGGCCGAGATCGAGCAGCCGCGCCGGCGCGAACTCGATGCCGGTTTCCTCGCGCAGCTCCCGCAGCGCCGCGTCGACCGGCGATTCGCCGGGCTCGCCCTGCCCCTTCGGGATGTCCCAGTGCGTGGTGTCCGTCGCGTGCGCGAGGAATACGCGGCCGGCCCCGTCGAGAATCACGACGCCGCACGACACCGTGCGCGACGCACCGCTGCGCTTCATTGCACGCGCGCTCAGCGCTTCTGCAGCTGCCACTTGCCCGTGGCGGTCTTGCAATAGACGGGCTTGAGCGTCAGCGTCTGGCCCTTCGCGGAAATGTCGGTGGCGATCTCGCGGCAGGTCTTGCCGTCGTTCTCGGACGTCGACGGCGTGAGCTTCGCATCGATCTGCGTGCCGCGGCCGCTGCTCTGCCAGGTCGTGGTCTCGCCGTCCTTGCCTTCGTCGCGCACCTGCGCCACGGCCTTGGCCAGCGACGCACGGTCGGTCTTGCTGAAGTAGGCGAGCGGCGTGTCGTTCAGGAAGCCCAGGTTGCTCTGTGCGTAGGCAGGCAGCATCGCGGCTGCGCACGCGGCGCCGGCCAGCACGCGCGTGACGACGGAAAGGGATGCACGCATCGACATGTGTTGTTCTCCTTGGATGTTCGATCGAACGGCATGGCGCGCGGCCGGCACTCCGGCGGCCGGCGAACCGGCACGCGCCACGCCCGTCAGCCAGCGAGCATAGCATGCGTGCCGCCAGGAACGTCGTCTAGCGGGCCGCCGACGCGGCTGCCGGTTGATATCCGTCGGTCAGCGTGTTCAGGAACGCGATCACGTCCTTGATCTCGGCCGCGTTCAGCGCGGGCGCGTCGCCGCGCTTGCGGTCGAACGGCGGCTCGCGGTTGATGTTCGGCCAGTAGCGCTTCGGCAGGTCGTCGTAGACCTGCACCTTGCCGTGCACGACCGGATAGAACTTCTCCGGATGGATGTCGCGCTCGACGTAGAAGCGCATCACGTCCTCGAGCGAGTGGTACACGCCGTTGTGGAAGAACGTCTTGCGCAGCGCGACGTTGCGCAGCGACGGCGTGCGGAACAGCCCGCAGAATTCGTCGCGGCCCTTCAGGTCGGTGCGCTCGGGGCCGCACGCGCCGAGGTCGTAAAAGCGCGGATCGCGATTGACCGGCAGCGCGCGGTTGCGCGGCACCGCGATCGCGATCAGGCCGAAATCGCTGAACTGCGGCGGGCCGCCTTCGAGCGTGCGCTGGCTCACGTGGCAGCTCGCGCAGTTGCCCTTCTTCTCGTCGTTGAACAGCTGCAGCCCGCGCAGCTCCGCGGGCGTCAGCTGCGCGTGTCCGGCCAGATAGGCGTCGTACTTGCTCGTGTACGGATCGAACAGCGCCGGCTGCTGCTGGAATGCGTCGAGCGCGCGCAGCACCGCGCCGAACGTCGCCTGGTCGTCGCCGAGGACCTGATCGCCGAACGCCTTGCGGAACGCGTCGGCATACGGCGCGGCGCGAACCGCCTTCGCAACCCGCGCCGGCGAACTGCTCATCTCGAAGGGCGACGTGAGCGGAATGCGCGCCTGCGCATCGCGCGTATCGACGCGGCCATCCCAGGTCAGCCCGCCGGTCGGGCCCGCATCGATGCTTTCGTCACCTTCGTCCGGCGAATCGTGGAAGTGCTCGCTGAACGGCGGAATGCCGCGCAGGTACTTCAGCGACGGCACCGCACGAAAGCCCGTGCGGTGCATGTCGTCGCCGCCGAGTTGTGCCGACAGCGCGTTCGGCGGCCCGAACGCATGCTCGGCGCTATGGCACGACGCGCAGGCGAGCTTGCCGGACCCCGACAGCGACGGATCGAAGAACAACTGCTTGCCGAGCACCGTCATCTGCTTCACGCCCTCGAATACCTGTGCGCGCGTCTGCGGCTGGCTGGCCGGCGCGACCGCCGCAGCGGCCGGTGCGGCCTGTGCCGCCGGCACGATGGCGGCGGCCGATGCGTCGGCACCGGTGCGCGCATCGCATCCGGCGAGCGCCGCGAGCCCGCCGACCAGCGCCAGCGCCGCCGCGGCAGGGATCAGCGATCGCGCGGACGCGAAGGATTTCAGAAGGCTGTGCATCGTCGTTCTTCTTGTAGCGGTAGGCAATCGGCCGGAGCTTATGTCAGTTCCGTGACCGCCGCATGACGTTCGACCGACAGTCATTTGAAAGCGCCCCTACACCCGGCTGTCAAATCGGTTCCAGATAATGCGCGCAGCCGGCAGGTGTCCGAAGGTTCCCGCGCCGGCCCGACACCACCGCGATTCCCACACGCGACACACGACGAAAGAGAGAACATCGCATGAAGAAGCACGCCTGGATTCGTTACACGCCGATCGCCCTCGCGGCCGCGCTCAGCCTGACCGCCTGCGGCGGCGACGATGTCACGCAGCAAGGCCTGTCGGCCGTCAAGAACGTCGTCGTGATCTACGCGGAAAACCGCAGCTTCGACAACCTGTACGGCAACTTCCCCGGCGCGAACGGCCTGCAGAACGCGACGGCGGCGAACTCGGTGCAGAAGGATCGCGACGGCTCGACGATGGCGACGCTGCCGAAGATCTGGGGCGGCCTGACCGCGACCGGCATCACGCCGGCGGTCACCGAGGCGATGACGGCGAACCTGCCGAACGCGCCGTTCGCGATCGACGATCCGAAGGGCTTCAACCAGTCGATGAGCATCGCGACGCGCGACATCGTGCACCGCTTCTACCAGGACCAGATGCAGATCAACGGCGGCAAGAACGACATGTACGCCGCATGGACCGATGCGGGCGGCCTGACGATGGGCCACTACACGCCGGACCCGTCGAAGCTGCCGCTGTGGAAGATCGCGCAGCAGTACGTGCTCGCCGACAACTTCTTCATGGGCGCGTTCGGCGGCTCGTTCCTGAACCACCAGTACCTGATCTGCGCGTGCGCGCCGTTCTACGCGAACGCGAACACGAGCCCCGCGGCCGGCAAGATCGCCGTGTTGAACGCGGACGGCAAGTCGCTGAAGGTTGCGACGAACTCGCCCGCGTCCGCGCTCAGCGGCCCGCCGAAATTCGTCAACGACGGCGCGATCACGCCCGACTTCTTCGCGGTCAACACGATGCAGCCGCCGTATCAGCCGAGCGGCAACAAGGCAGCCACGGGCGGCGATCCGCTGCTCGCCGATCCGGCCAATCCGTCGACGATGCCGCCGCAGACGGCGACCAACATCGGCGACCTGATGACCAACGCGGGCGTGTCGTGGGCATGGTACGGCGGCGCGTGGGGCCAGGCGCTGCAGGCAAGCCAGAACGGCACGTCGAACGTGATCTACGGCGCCGACCTGTCGACGCCGAACTTCCAGCCGCACCACCAGCCGTTCAACTACTTCGCGAACCAGGCACCGGGCACCGCGAGCCGCGCGCAGCACCTGCTCGACGGCGGCGCGAACGGCGCCGAGTTCATCAAGGCGATCGACGCGGGCACGCTGCCGCAGGTCACGTTCTACAAGCCGCAAGGCAACCTGAACGAGCACCCGGGCTACACGGACGTCACCTCCGGCGACCAGCACATCGCCGACGTGATCGCGCACCTGCAGGCAAGCCCGCAGTGGAAGAACATGGTCGTCGTCGTCACGTACGACGAGAACGGCGGCTTCTGGGATCACGCCGCGCCGCCGACCGCCGATCGCTGGGGTCCGGGCACGCGGATTCCGGCGCTGATCGTGTCGCCGTACGCGAAGAAGGGTTTCGTGGACCACACGCAGTACGACACGGGTTCGATCCTGCGTCTCATCACGCGCCGCTTCTCGCTGCCGCGCCTGCCGGGCCTGCAGCAGCGCGACGACGCGCTGAAGGCGAACGGCGCGCAGCCGATGGGCGACCTGACGAACGCGCTCACGCTGTCGCCGAACCTGTAACGGCATCACCCGCGAACGGGCCGGCCGCGCGGCCGGCACGGACGAACGAAGGGCGACCCCGCGGGGCCGCCCTTTTTCATGCGCGCGCGCTGCCGCGCGGCCGCGTCACCAGCCGTACTTCAGCTCGACGCCGACGTAGTCCGCGTTGTGTCCGCCCGCCTGCCGGATCGCGTCGCCGACCTGGAAGTGCACGGCCTCGACCGCGCCGATCAGGTTCGCGGCGATCGTCCAGTCCGCGCGCAGCTGCACGTACATCCCCGTCCAGCGGCCGCCCTTGCCTGCTGTGCCAGGCACCGGAATGTTCGGCTGCTGATAGACGGCGTCGCCGGTCGTCTCGCGCCACTGGAAACCCAGCGCGCCGAGCAGCGACAGGTTCGCCGACGGCTTCAGCGTCACGGACGGCTTCACGTGGATCAGGTTCGCATAGCTCGTGTAGCCGGCCAGCGTGAAGTAATAGCCGTTCGGAAACAGCGGATTGAAGGTGCCGACGCGGCCGTCGTGCGGATGCCGGTCGCCCGAGGCCGCATCGATCTGCAACGCGACGCGCGGCGACCACGGCGCATCGAGCTTGTAGCCCGCGATCGAGCCGACTGCCCACGCACCGATCGTGTCGTTGCCGACCGTCCCGGTCTGCAGCATCGTCTCGAGATCCCAGTCGAAACGGCCCTGCGTGCCCGTGTAGCGAACGTCCCACACGTCGCGATGCTCGGCGCCGCTCGCATCGAGGAAACGCGCGTTGCGGCGGTTGTAGCGCGACCAGTAGCCGGACAGGTCGCCCGGCCCGACCGACTGCCGCTCGACGCGCACGCCGCTGAAGGTGAGACCGCGATTGGACACGTCGTCGAAATCGGACGCGTTGCGGTTCTGCACCGGTTGCGTCGCGTAGCCGATGACGCGCCATTTCCCGTATTCGTAATCGGCCCAGACCGCATCGAACGCCTGCCGCACGTTCGGGCCGTCGCGCGTGGCGATGAAGCGCTGCAGGTCGAACGCCATCTCCTGCCGGCCGACGCGGAACTTGAACGTGCCGCCGCCGAGCGCGCCCGTGTAGGTCGCGAACGCCTGTTCGAGATCGAGCGGGTTCTTGTCGACGGGCGACACCGTGTTCTTGCCGAACGCGCGCGCGTCCTGCAACTGCGCGAAGAACTGCCAGTGCTGGCCGAGATGCGCATCGGCATGCACTTCGACGCGCTGGATCAGGTACGTGTCCGATTGCGCGGAGCCGATCCCGAACAGCGGCGCGTCGTTGGTCTCCAGCCGCTCGCGCAGGTTCACGCCGAGCGATAGATAGGACGCCGGATCGTTGCCGAGCGGAATATATTTCAGTCCGTCGAGCGGCGCGCGCGGCACGCACGGATTCGCGAGCACCGACCAGTCCTCCTGCCAGCGGTTGAACAGCACCGTCGGGCGCTTGGCCGTGCACGTCGATGCGGCGGTGGCCGGCTGGGTCGCCGCCGGCGTCGACGCCGAAACCGATGACGCAGCCGAAGGCGGTCCTTGTGTCGAAGTCGAAGTCGATGCCGATTTCGAAGTCGTTTCAGCCGCCGTTTCCGCGACCGCCGCGTCGGCGCCCGCGCATAGCAGCGCCGCGACGACCGACAGGCGCGCGGCCCGTTCGAAGCCGCGGGCGTCGCGTCTGCGCTGCCCCGTCGCGATCATGCGCGCTCCTGCGCGGCGGGTGCGGCCGCTTGCGCCGCACACAGTGCAAGCGTCGCGAGCGCGCCGACCGGCGCGAGCAGCGCCAGGAATCCGATGTAGCGGAACCCGAGCGCGCCGCACGCCGCGCCGAGCGCGAACGCGACGATCGCCGGCAGCATCTTGCCGAAGCGCGCCCGCGCCGCCGCGCGCGCGGCGTCGGCCGTGCCGGCCGACAGCAGGTCGACGGCGTCGAGGATCGCCTGCGTCACGTTGCCCGTCATCACCGTGTTCGGCACGCCGCCTGCGCGCGAAATCACGCGCGGATGCGCGTTCTGCACGCCCATCGCGAACGTGCCGACGATGCCTGCCACGAGCGCCGGCAAGCTGTCGGGCTGCGTGACGGGCGTCGCCCACACGCCGGCCGCGCAGAAGCCGAGCAGCAGCACGGCCTGCACCGCATGCAGCGCGCGCGTGCCCTGCCAGGCGGGCCGCCCGGACATCGACCGCGCGATCAGGCTCGCCGCGATCACACCGCACACGAACGCGGGAAACACGCTGAGCTTCAGCACGACACCCTGGCCGAAGCCCGCGATGCCCGCGCCGATCAGCACGAAGTTGCCCGTCACGTGTGCGGTGAACAGCCCGAACAGCGCGACGAAGCTCAGCGTATCGACGAAGCCGGCCACCGCGGCAAGGATCGTGTCTTCGTGCTTCATCGCGTTGCGCTCGCATGGATTTCGGCGACGTAGCCGCCCGGGAACTGCACGAGTGCCGCGTCGCGGCCGTCCGCGCTGTACTGCGGCACGAGCACGCTCACACCCGCCGCCTTGGCCTTCTCCAGCGTGGCGGCCAGGTCCGGCACGTCGTAGCCCGTCATCTCGCGCCCGTACGGGTAAGGCAGATGGCCGTCCGTCACGAGCACGGTCATCTTGCCGAAGCCCGATTCGATGCGAATCCGGCGATACGTGTCGTTCGGCCGGCCGATCTCGATGCCCGGCGCCTTCAGGTTGTCGGACACCACCTTGCCTTTCGAGAACTTGACGAAATCGTGCACGAACTTGCGTACGCTTTGCGGCGACACGTAGACCCGGTTCTCGGGGATGGTCTGCAACGCGTCGTAGTTCGGCGCCTGGGTGTGCCAGTAGAGCTGCATGTTCACGCCGCCCGTCCACGTAATGACCGCATCGCGGCCGATCGGATCGGGGAACGTGTCGACGATCACGTCGGCGCCGTGCTCGCGCGCCGACTTCACCGCGACGTCCATGTCGGTGACGAGATAGCCGGTGCGCTCCGCGCAGAACGGATACGGGATCGGCGTCTTGAAGCCGAACACCGAGATCGTGCCGACCGGCGTCAGCACGAGCTGCGACATCGTCTGGCTCGGCGTCGGCGTGACCTGGAACACGCCCTGCTTCGATTTCTTGCCGCCGAAGGTCGCGACGAAACTGTCGGTGAAGCGGTCGAAGTCTTCCGGCGCGACGCACACGTGCGTGGTGTCGTACTGCGGACCGACGGCCACCGTCGGCGCGACCGCGGGCGGCACCGGCGGTTTCGCGAACGCGGCAGGCGCGGCGACGAGACCACTGGCAATCGCAAGCGCCAGCAACGCGGAACGAAGGATTTTCATAACGGATGTCCTTGTTGTTTCTTCAAATGATGCACCGGTCCGGGGAATCCCGGTCACCTGCTGCCGTCGCCGGCCGGTTGCCGCGCATCGTCGAGCACGGTCGCGAGCGCGAGCGCCGCGATCAGCCCAAGATGCTCGAAAAAGCTGTTGAGCGCCATGAAATGTTCGGCACCCGAGCGATTCCAGAAATCGTTCGCCACGACCATCGCGACGAGCGTCAGCATGCCGAGGCTGCCGGCGCCGAGCCACGTGAAGCGGCGAAACACCACGCACAGCGAGCCGCCGATCTCGACCGCGATCGCAAGCGCCGCCCACAGCGCGGCCGGATGCAGGCCGAAATGCGCCTGCTCCGCGACCGCGCCGTCGAAGTCGAGCGCCTTCGCGACGCCGCCGAGCAGATAGGCGGAAACGAGTGCAAGCCGGACCAGCGCGCCGACCCACGGCTGCGCGAGCAGGACACGGATCCACGCGGGGCTGTACCGGCCGATCGTCGTCGACATGTCAGACCGCCCAGCACGAACAGCCGAACGCGCCCCAGAAGCCCTTCGCGTCCGAGGTCGGCAGCGTGCTGCCCCACGCACTCGCGTGCGCATGCTGGTGCACGTTGCATGCATTCGCGCAGCCGCACATCGCGGCGGCCGCCGCGCGTTGCAGCGGTGCGCCGCTGCGCTGCGTCGCACCCCAACCGCCGTAGCCGCCATACTCACGCACCGGCGACCAGTCCGGCATCGCGGGCGGAATCGGCGCGTCGTGCGACGCGAACGGCCCCGCGCCCCACACGATCTTGCCGCCCACCACGGTCAGCAGTGCGGTCGTGCCCGCGATGTCGTCCTCGGCGCACGCGAAGAAATCGCGATCCGGAACGACCACGTCGGCCAGTTGCCCGACCGCGATGCGCCCTTTCTTGCCGACCTCGTTCGAGAACCACGTCACGTACTCGGTCCACATGCGCAGCGCGGTCTCGCGATCGAGCAGGTTGCGCTGCGGGTACATGCGCAGGCCGCCGATCGTCTTGCCTGTCACGAGCCAGGACAACGACACCCACGGGTTGTACGACGCCACGCGTGTCGCGTCGGTGCCGGCCGACACCTTGAGGCCCTTCGCGAGCATCTTCGCGACGGGCGGCGTCGCTTCGGCCGCCTGCGCACCGTAGCGCTCGACAAAGTATTCGCCCTGGTACGCCATCCGGTGCTGCACGGCCACACCGCCGCCGAGCGCGGCGATCCGGTCCATCGACTTTTCGGAGATCGTTTCCGCATGATCGAAGAACCAGTTCAGGCCTTCGAGCGGGACATCCTTGTTGACCTTCTCGAACACGTCGAGCGCGCGGCTGATCGTTTCGTCGTAGGTCGCGTGCATGCGCCACGGCCAGCGGTTCTGCGCGAGCACGCGCACGACGCCTTCGAGATCGTCTTCCATCTGCGCCGGCAGGTCCGGGCGCGCGACGCGGAAATCCTCGAAATCGGCCGCCGAGAACACCAGCATCTCGCCCGCGCCGTTATTGCGGAAATAATCCGTGCCGTCGTGATACTTCGTGCTCTTCGTCCAGTTCACGAAGTCTTCCTTCTCCGCATTCGGCTTCTGCGTGAACAGGTTGTACGCGATCCGGATCGTCATCTCGCCCGCGTCGTGCAGCTTGCGGATCACCTCGTAATCGTCCGGGTAATTCTGCGAGCCGCCGCCCGCATCGATCACGCCGGTCACGCCGAGCCGGTTCAGCTCGCGCATGAAGTGGCGCGTCGAGTTGTACTGGTATTCGAACGGCAGCTTCGGTCCCTTCGCGAGCGTCGCGTACAGGATCGTCGCGTTTGGGTTCGCGAGCAGCAGCCCGGTCGGGTTGCCCGCGGCATCGCGCAGGATCGTGCCGCCCGGCGGCTCGGGCGTGTCCTTCGTGTAGCCGACCACGCGCAGCGCGGCCGCGTTCAGCAGCGCGCGATCGTAAAGATGCAGGATGAACACCGGCGTATCGGGCGCGGCTGCGTTGAGTTCCTCGATCGTCGGCAGGCGCTTCTCGGCGAACTGGTGTTCGGTAAAGCCACCGACCACGCGCACCCATTGCGGCGCGGGCGTGATCGCCACCTGCCGCTTGAGCATGTCCATTGCAACCGCGAGCGACGGCACGCCGTCCCAGCGCAGCTCCATGTTGTAGTTCAGGCCACCGCGAATCACGTGGCAGTGGTTGTCGATCAGGCCCGGCAGCGCGCTGCGGCCGCCGAGATCGACGACCTTCGTCGCGCGGCCCGCGAGCGGCATCACGTCCGCGTCGCTGCCGACCGCGACGAAGCGGCCGTCCTTGATCGCGACGGAAGTCGCGACGGGGTTCGCGCGGTCGAGGGTCGTGAATCGTCCGTTGTGGAGGATCAGATCCGGTTGAGTGTCGGGTACGCTCATCAATATGTCCTCGATGCAATCAGAAACCGAGCCAGTGACGGACCGGCGCAACGGCCGCCACGCCGATCAGCATGCCGGCCAGCCCGACCAGCGCGATCAGCGGCGGTGCGGGCGAGCGCACCTTGATCACGCTGTACACGACGCCGACCAGCACGCCGGCGCCCAATGAAACCAGATACGATTCCATACGTCCCTCCCGACTGAATTAGAATGTGCCGCATTACCGCCCGGGCGCCGTGCGCCTGCGGCCCGATCCGCTGCCGTCCCGTCCGCTTCACTTCGCCGCCACGCTTTCCAGCCATGCAACATCTGCCCGACCTCGAAGCCTGGGCCATCTTCGCGCGGGTCGCGGAGACCGGTTCGTTCGCCAAGGCCGCCGACCTGCTCGGCATCACGCAACCGACCGTGTCGAAGGCGATCGCGCGCCTCGAAAAGCGCCTCGGCGCGATGCTGCTGTACCGTACGTCGCGCAAGCTGTCGCTCACACCGACCGGCGAACTGCTGCGCGATCGTGCGATCCGGCTGCTCGCCGACGCCGAACTGATCGAGGACGAGGCATCCGCGCACGCGCTCGAACCGCACGGCCTCGTGCGCGTGAACGCACCGATGTCCTACGGCCTGTGCAATCTCGCGCCGCTGCTGCCCGCGTTTCTCGAACGCTATCCGCGCGTCGACGTCGACCTCGTGCTCACCGACAACTTCGTCGACATCGTGTCCGGCGGCTTCGACGTCGCGATCCGGATCGCCGAACTGAGCGATTCGTCGCTGCGGGCACGCCGCCTGTGCGCGGTAGGCCGGCCGCTCGTCGCGTCGCCCGCGTATCTGGACCGGCACGGCCGGCCGACCCATCCGAGCGAACTCGACCAGCACGTGTGCCTGACCTACACGAACATCCCGACGCCCGAATACTGGCGCTTTCGCCATACGACGTCGGGCGACGAATTCGGCGTGCCGGTGCGCGGACGCATCCGTGCGAACAACGCCGACGTCCTCTGTCCCGCGCTGATCGCCGGCCACGGTATCGCACTGCAGCCGGCGTTCCTGGTATGGAATGAACTGCAAAGCGGTGCGCTCGAGGAAGTGATGCACGACTGGAAAATCCCGGATCTCAACGTCAACCTCGTCACACCGCCCGGCATGCTGCGTGCCGCGCGCGTGACGGCGCTGCTCGAGTTCCTCGTCGAACATCTGTCGCACGCGCCGTGGGCACTGCCGCCCGTCTGAGCGGGCGGCCCGCGACCCGTTACTTCGCCGGCACGGCCGGGATCGACTCGTGCGGCGTCGCGGTGCGCTGTGCCGCCTTGTGGACCATCGTGTACGCGTAGTCGACGCCCATCCCGTACGCGCCCGAATGCTCCTTCGCGATCGCCATCACGGCGTCGTAGGTATCGCGGCGCGCCCAGTCGCGCTGCCACTCGAGCGCGACCTGCTGCCAGGTGACGGGCACGACGCCGGCCTGGATCATCCGCTGCATCGCGAAATCGTGCGCATCCTTCGACGTGCCGCCCGACGCGTCGGCGACCATGTAGATCTCGTAGTCGCCTTCGAGCATCGCGCACAGCGCGAACGTCGTGTTGCAGACTTCGGTCCACAGGCCGGAGACGACCACCTTCTTGCGGCCGTTCGCGGCGAGCGCGTCGCGCACCTTCTGGTCGTCCCACGAGTTCATCGACGTACGTTCGAGCGTCTTCTGGTTCGGGAACACGTCGAGCAGTTCGGGATAGGTGTAACCCGAGAAGCTGTCGCTTTCGACCGTGGTGATCGTGGTCGGGATGTTGAATGCTTTCGCGGCCTTGGCAAGCCCGACGACGTTGTTCTTCAACGTCTGGCGATCGATCGACTGCACGCCGAATGCCATCTGCGGCTGCTGGTCGATGAAGATCAGCTGGCTGTTCTGGGGGGTGAGGACTTCAAGCTTCGGGTTACTCATGGCGCGTATCATCCTTTGGACAGGAAACGTTTAAGGCTTGCCTCGATCGGAAACCGAGAGGAGCCGACTGTGCGTTACCCCGGATCTGCGTCTTCCGGTTGCAGCCATTTAATCGGAAAAGCCGCAGCTCGAACATCCAAGAAATGGAATCGATCGAATTCCGAAAGAGGGGGCTCTCCAACGGCTGTCCGCCCTTTTGTTCCACACGTAAACCCGATACGCTTCCAGCACGTTGAAGGCGCGCCCTTCGCCCCCGATCAGCCTATCACGAGAGGTTTTCATCATGAAACCGTATTTTCTGTCGCTGTTCGCAGGCATCCTCGCCGGCGTCATCTACGGTGCGCTCGGCGTGAATTCGCCGGCACCGCCGATCATCGCGCTCGTCGGCCTGCTCGGCATGCTGGCCGGCGAACAGATCTTGCCGCTCGCGCGCCGGATGCTGGCCGGCTACCGGCTGAATACCGCGTGGCGCGATGCACAGTGCAGCCAGCACATGTTCGGCGCGCTGCCGGGCGCCGCCGCGAACGATCGCAAGCCGTCGTGATGCAAGACTCATGACCAACGTCGAGCTGTTCCACTACCTGCTGCTGTTGATCTGCGGCGCGGGTGCGCTCACCTGGCTCGCGGAGCGCGTGTCGATCCCGCCGGCCGTCGTGCTGCTGCTCGGCGGCTGCGTGGTGGCCATCGCGGGCAAGCGCACGCCCGACATGGATCCGGCGCTGCTGCTCGTGGCCGTGCTGCCGCCGCTGCTGATGTCGAGCGGCTTCTATACGGCGTGGAAGGAATTCCGGCACGAGCTCGCGTCGATCGCGTCGCTCGCGCTCGGCGCGGTGGTGTTCACGACGGTTGCGGTCGCGCTCGCCGTGCATGCGGCCAATCCGGCGCTGCCGTGGGCCGCGTGCTTCACGCTCGGCGCGATCGTGTCGCCGCCCGACGCGGTCGCCGCGAAGGCGATCCTGCAGCGCCACCCGCTGCCCGCGCGGCTCGTCGCGGTGCTCGAAGGCGAAAGCCTCGTCAACGATGCATCGGGCCTGCTGCTGTATCAGATGGCCGTCTCCGCCGCGCTCGCCGTCACGATCACGACCGCGAGCGCCACCGGCCTGTTCTTCTCGCTCACGCTGATCGGCATCGCGGTCGGCCTCGCGTGCGGCCATGCGATGTGCTGGGTGCTGCAGCGCCTGCGCGAGCCGATGCTCGGGATCGTCGTGACCTTCGCGATGGCGTGGGGCAGCTACGGGATCGCCGAAGCCGTGCACGGTTCGGGCGTGCTGTCGGTCGTGACCTGCGGCCTCGTGCTCGGCGTGCGCCAGCATCGCGTGTTCGGCGCCGACATGCGGATCAAGGCGAAGGCGACCTGGGAAGCGATCGTGTTCGTGCTCGACGCGCTCGTGTTCATCCTGATCGGCCTCGCGCTGCACGCGATCCTCGCGGGCGTGAACCACGAAGGCGCGGTGCTGATGGCCGGCCTGCGCGTCGCGCTGCCGGCCACCGCCGCCGCGATCGCCTCACGGCTCGTGTGGGTGTTCGTCGCGATGTGGCTGCCGGGCCGTCTGCGCGCGCCACGCGCGGGCCATGCGCCGTGGTCGTGGCGCGAGGCCGTCGTGCTCGGCTGGTCCGGCATGCGCGGCGTCGTGAGCCTCGCGGCCGCGATCGCGCTGCCGGGCAACTTCCCTGGGCGCGACCTGATCCTGTTCAGCACGTTCCTGCTGATCATCGCGACGCTGGTCGTGCAAGGCGGCACGCTCGCGCCGCTGATCCGCGTGCTGAAGCTGCGCCCGGCCGCGCGGCACACGATGTCCGAGCATGCCGTGCGCGCCCATACGTTCGGCGCGGCGCTCGCCGAACTCGATGCGCGCGAGCAGCGCGGCACGCGCCTCGAACGCGCATCGCTCGACCGGCTGCTGACCGAATACCGCAGCCGCGTCGCGTTCAATGAACGCGCGCACCGCGACGGCGCGGAACCGGCGGACGTGCGCGCGCGGATGCTGCGCGTCGAGCTCGAGCTGGTCGGCGTGTCGCGCGATGCGCTGCTCGCGCTGCATCGCGACGGCCGGGTCGACGACGCGGTGCTGCACCGCATAGAATCCGAGCTGGATTTCGAGGAACTGCGGCTGCAGCGCCTGCTCGAACCGTAACGTCCGGCCTGCCCGGCCCTCGCCGGCCGGCCCGCCTCCCCTTTCCCCACATGGAATTGCAATGAGCGAACTGTCCGTCGAAGCGAGCATCGGCTCGGTCGATTACCTGGTCCATTTCACCGACGGCGTCCATCAGTGGCGCGCCGACGAACCGGCGTCGCTCGGCGGCGGCGATACCGCGCCGACGCCCGTCGCGCTGCTGCTGTCGAGCCTCGGCGCGTGCACCGCGATCACGCTGAAGATGTACGCGCAACGCAAGGGCTGGCCGCTCGCCGAAGTGCACGTGAAGCTCGCGCACGAATCGGGCGGCGCGGGCAGCACGATCATGCGCCGCATCACGCTCGACGGCGACCTGACCGCCGAGCAGCGCGAGCGCCTGCTGCAGATCGCGAATGCGTGCCCGGTGCACAAGATCCTCACGCACCCGATCACGATCGATACGGCCATCGCCTGACCCACCGGATACGAGAGACCCACCATGTCCGCATCGATCAAGACCCTGCTCACGCCGCGCGAGAGCGATATCGGCAACCTCGTCGTGCGCCGCGTGCTGCCCGCGCGCGCCGCGCGCCTCGTCGGCCCGTTCATCTTCTTCGACGAGATGGGGCCGGCCGTGCTGCCGGCCGGCAGCGGCATCGACGTGCTGCCGCATCCGCACATCGGCCTCGCGACCGTCACGTACCTGTTCGACGGCACGCTGATGCATCACGACAGCCTCGGCTTCCGGCAGAAGATCGTGCCCGGCGACGTGAACTGGATGACGGCCGGGCGCGGCATCGTCCACTCGGAGCGTTCGCCCGACGAGGACCGCCCGCATGAACAGCCGGTGCACGGGATCCAGACCTGGGTCGCGCTGCCGGTCGAGCACGAGGACACCGCGCCCGCGTTCGTGCATCACGCGGCCGACACGCTGCCGTCGTTCACGCGCGACGGCGCACACGTGCGCGTGATCGCGGGCACCGCGTTCGGGCTCACGTCGCCGGTCGCGGTGTTCTCGCCGACGCTTTACGCGTATGCGGAATTCGCCGCGGGCGGGCAGCTCGCACTCGACGCGGAACACGACGAGCGCGGCGTGTATCTCGTCGACGGCGACCTCACGATCGACGGCACGCCGCTCGCCCCCGCGACGATGGCCGTGCTCGAACCCGGTGCGAACGTCGCGCTCGCCAGCGCGAACGGCGCGCGCGTGATGCTGCTCGGCGGCGCGCACCTGCCGGGCGAGCGGTTCATCGAATGGAATTTCGTGTCGAGCGAGCGCGCGAAGATCGAGGCGGCCCGCCACGCGTGGGCGGAGCAGACCTTCGGCAAGGTGCCGGGCGAGGAAAACGAATGGACGCGCCAGCCGGAGCGCCGCCCGCAGTGAGCCCGCAGTGAGCCGATAGCGGTCGGCGCATCGACGCAAGGCGGCCGGCATTCACGCCGGCCGCCTTGCGTTTACGGCTTCAATCCCATCAGCTTCGCGAGCACGGGCCAGCGCTCGAGCGATTCGACGAATGCGCGCCGCGCCTGCTCGTCGACGTAGCGGGCCGGATCCAGCGCGGGCAGGTGCCGCGCGAGGCCGAGCACGTCGTTCGGTTGCGACAGGCGATCGTCGTCGCCTTCGCCGATGTTTACTGTTCGTCGATCCATACGCCGTCCGGAGTCTTGACCGCATAGCCGGTGCTCGTCTGCAGCGTCACCGTGCCTTCGTTCTCGCCGACCATCCGCGTGCGCGGCAGGTCGGCGGCATATTGCGCAAGCGTCGCGCCCGGCTTGAACGGGCTGTTCGACACGAGGTTCGACAGCAGCTGCGCGAGCGCGAGGAAGCTCGTCGGCTGGTCGATCACGGTCGTCGTGCCGTGATTGCCGGCGAAGCCGACGAGCCGCACGCCGACCGGCCCGTGGACGACACGCGGCGTCGGGATCTCGCGCAGGCCGGCCACCTGGTTCTTGTCGCCGCGCAGCGCGGCGCCGTGCTCGGGCACGAACACGATCACCGCGCGCCGTCCCGACTGCGCGATCAGGTCTGCGAGCCGGTCGAAGTCGTTCATCATCCGCGTCACGCGCTGCGGATACGAATCGATGCTGGTGAGCGAGCTGCCCACCACGCGGTTGCCGTCGTGCAGGCTGATCGTGTTGTAGTACAGCGCGACCGGGCCCGGCACCGACGCGCGCTGCGCGTACCAGTTCGCGAGCGTGCCGTAGTCGTCCTTGATCGCGGAGCCGTCGAACGCATGCATCGCGACCGGGGCGGCGGCGTTCGAGATCATCGGCGCGTCGGGCACGCCGATGTTGTCGTGAACGACCTGCAGGAAGTTGTCGAAGTGCCCGTCGTGGTTCAGCAGCGACTGCACCGTGTAGCCGGCGGACGCGAGTTGCGAAAACAGGTGGCACTGCTGCGGCGCGGGCTTGTACAGGTCCGCGTGCGCTTCCTGCCCGCAACTCGCGCGCAGCACGCGGATCGCGGCCGGGCCGCTGTAGCTCGCCGCCGTGCTGAAGTTGTTGAACAGGTAGTCGAAGTGGCTCAGCATCGGATGATTGCGCACCTTCGCTGCATCGAGGTCGTCCCACGACAGCGAGCAGACGTGCAGCACGATCACGTCGAACTGCGCGGCCGGATCGTTGCCGAGATGGCCGAACGCGACCTGCCGCTGCGACTCCTGTGCGCGGAACGTCGCGAGCGCCGCGTTGTGGTCCTCGGGCTGGCCGGCGCGCCCGCCCGTCGCGTCGGCCTGCTGCGGGAGCGGCGCGACGACGCGCGCCATCAGCCCGTTGCCGGCCTGCCACAGCGGCATCACGACCAGCGCGGCGAGCACGAAGGTCGCGACGCGCACCCAGCGGTTGACGATGAAATAGACGATCAGCACGCCCGCCACGGTCAGCACCAGCAGCGGCGGCAACAGGCGCGGCAGCAGCTCCATCCAGTAGTCGACACGGAACGTGCTGACCTCGCGCGCGGCATCGACAAGGCGCGCGAGCGGCGGCGCATGCAGCTCGCGCGCAAGCAGCGGCACCGCGATCGCGAGCGCGGCGAGCTGCCGCACGATGCGCCACACGCGCGTGCGGATCGGCGCGCTCGCCGCGAGCGCCAGCGCGAACGCGAGGTTCGCGAGCCACAGCGGCTGCAGGTGGCCGGTCGCGAACAGCGCGAACTTCAGGATGAAATACAGATTCCAGAACGTCATCTAAACCACTCCGTGATGGGCGCCGCGTCAGTCGCGCGCCCGATCGAGCTTCGGTGCCAGCATCGACTGCACGCCGCGCGCAGCACCTTTCCACATCCGTACGTAACCGTCCAGGCCCACGCGCAGCACTTCCTTCAGCCCGCGCAGCGGCGTGTCCGCGCGCGCGCTCGCGTGCCAGTCGAGCCACGCGTCCGCGCGGCCGAACGTGCACTGCACGAGCTGGCGCTCCTGCTCGAGCGTCAGCGCCTCGAAGCTCACGCCGACGTGGGTCGGCGTCACGCGGCTCACGCGCACCGGGAACGGGAACGGCCGGTCGCCGCGCGTCACGCACACCGTCAGCGTGTCGCCGACCGCGAGCGGCAGCCCCGGCACCGCTTCGAGGCCGAGGCCGCCGGTCGAGTAGTCGCTCGTGAAGCATGCGGCAGTCGAGCCGTCGGCGAGCAGCAGCGTCGCCGGCACGCGCATCGCGATCCGGTGCGTGACGCGCACCTGCTTGGTCTCGCGCGCGACGGCCATGGCCGCGCCGAGCATCGCGAGGTTGTAGACGGTCCAGCCGAGCGTGATCAGGATCGTCGACGCCTCGTCGCCCTGGTCGGCCACGAGCCGCCACAGGCCGGCCGCGATCGCGAGCACGTTCAGCGCGAACAGCACGAGGTACGGCTTCGAGGTCGACCAGTCGACGTAGCCTTCGTCGATCTTGCCGCCCTTGTCGGTCACGTTGAACTTGCCGTGCTTCGGGCTGAAGAACGCGACGGTGGTCGGCAGCGCGATGTACCACGCGAGCACCGATTCGTAGACCTCGGCCCAGAACGAGTGGCGGTAGCGCCCCTGCATCCGCGAGTTCGCGACGTTCGCGAGCACCAGGTACGGGATCACGTAGCTCGCGAGCGCGACCGACGACGCATTGATGAAGTACAGGTGGAAGAACAGGTACGCGAGCGGGATCGTCAGGAACACGAGCCGCGGGATCCCGTAGAAGAAATGCAGCATCGCGTTGCCGTAGCAGATCCGCTGGATGAAGCCGAGCCCGCGCCCGAGGAACGGATTGTCGATGCGGAAGATCTGCGCCATCCCGCGCGCCCAGCGCGTGCGCTGCTTCACGTGGCCCGCGAGGCTCTCGGTCGCGAGGCCGGCCGCCTGCACGGTCGGCAGGTACGCCGACGTGTAGCCGCGCCGATGCAGCTTGAGCGCGGTGTGCGCGTCCTCGGTCACGGTCTCGACCGCGACGCCGCCCACCTCCTCCAGCGCGGTGCGCTTGAGCACCGCGCACGACCCGCAGAAGAACGTCGCGTTCCACAGGTCGTTGCCCGACTGCACGAGCCCGTAGAACAGGTTGCCCTCGTTCGGGATCTCGCGGAACGTGCCGAGGTTGCGCTCGAACGGATCGGGCGAGAAGAAATGGTGCGGCGTCTGCACCAGCGCGCATTTCGGGTCGCGCAGGAACACGCCCATCGAGGTCTGCAGGAACGAGCGCGTCGGCACGTGATCGCAGTCGAAGATCGCGATGTATTCGCCGTGCGTCTTCGGCAGCGCACGGTTGATGTTGCCGGCCTTCGCGTGGCGGTTGTCGTCGCGCGTCAGGTAGCCGATCCCCGCCTCGCGCGCGAACGCCTCGAACTCGGGGCGCCGGCCGTCGTCGAGCAGGTACACGCGCAGCTTGGCCGCCGGCCAGTCGATGCTCTGCGACGCGAAGACGGTCGGCTTCACGACCGACAGCGGTTCGTTGTAGGTCGGGATGTAGACGTCGACGCTCGGCCAGGTGTCCGGGTCGTCGGGCAGCGGCACGATCAGCCGGTCGAGCGGCCACGCGGTCTGGACGAAGCCGAGCAGCAGGATCATCCACGTATAGGCTTCGGCGCCGTACAGCAGGTAGCCGGCGAACGCCTCGACGGGGCTGCGGAAATCGAGTGTCTGGGTCGTGCGCCACCACACGTAGCGGACGGTGGCGAGCAGCGCGAGCGACGCGAGCGCAAGCGTCGGCAGATGGCCCGGCAGGCGGCGCAGCGCGAGCGCCAGCACCGCGACGATCGCGAAGAACGCGAACTGCGCGCCGGGCATCAGCGGCGACATCCCGGCCGCGGCCCACATCAGCGCGCCGGCGATCAGCAGCAGCGGCGCGAGCCAGCGGCGCCGGCCGACGCCGTGCGCGCGCGCGTCGAGCCAGCCGCCCCAGCGCGCCCACGGCAGGCGCGCGAGCAACGCGTCGAGACGCCGGCCGAGCGCGCGCGCCGCGACGTAGACCGGCACGACGAACGTGTCGAACCACGCGAGCGGATCGCGCGCGGGCCGGCCATCGGCTGCGCGCGGCGCGCGCACGATCGCGCGCCACAGCCATTCGCGCGGGCTCAGCGGCTGCAGCACGCCCCACTCCCGCGCGAGCCACAGGAAAGCGATGCGCGCCCGGCGGCGCACGGGATCGGGCCGGCCGGGCGGCGGCGCGTGGAAGAACAGCCGCACGAGCCAGTCGAGCAGCGTGCGCTCGGCCGGCAGCCCGATCCCGCGCGCGCACCAGTCGGTCGCGCGCCGGGCCGCGGCACGCCAGCGCGACGCGAACGCGGCCTTCATCGCCGCGCTCCCGTGCGGCCGGCCGCGGCCGCCGCGAGCCACGCGTCGACCCAGTTCGCGACGCCGTGCAGGTCGTGCGACGCCTGCGAATACGGCGCGTCGTCGAAGATCCAGCTGCCGCGCGCGAGCGTTTCGGGCACGGCCGCATCGACGTGAATCCGCTGCTCGAGCATCGACGCCGGCCCCGCGACCGCGCGCAGCATCGCGAGCGCATCGCGCTGCATGTCGCGCGCCGGGTTCAGCCGGTTCACGACGATCTGCAGGTCGCCGCCGCCGGCCCGCAGCGCGTCGAGGCGCGCGGCAACGGTCGCGCACGCGGCCGGTTCGGGCGGCACGACGACGAGCGTCAGGTCCGCGCGGCGAATCGCCTGCTCGGCCTGCGGCGACGGATAGCGCGCGGTGTCGACCAGCACGACGCCGTCAGGCGGCAGCGCGATCTCGTCGAGCGCGCGCGACAGCCAGGCCGGATCGGCCGCGAGCCGCGCATCGCAGGCGGCGGCGCCCGCCGCGTCGACCTGCCCGTACGGGACGAACAGCACGCCGTCGGCATTGCGCCACGTATGCGCGTGCCACGGCGCGGCGTCGCCCGGGTCACCGAGCAGGCTGTGCGCGAGCCCGTGCTCGGCCAGCGTGTCGAGACCGAGCGTCGCGCCCATCAGGTTCTGCGCGTCGAACTCGACCGCGACGACCGGCCGGCCGCGACGGGCGAGCAGCACCGCGAGCGCGCCGGCGAGCGTCGTGCGGCCCGCGCCGCCGGTCGTCGACGTGACGGCGATCGTCTTCATGGCGCGGCCTCGCCGGCGTGATCGGCATCGGGCAGCAGGCGCCCGCGCAGCGCGACCGGCACGAGTTCGCACGGCACCGCGTCGCGCCGCTGCAGCCCGCGCGGCGCATGAAAGCCGCGGCCGAGGCCCAGGTGCTGCGCGACGAGCCACACCGGCACCGCGATCGCGATGCCGACGATGAATCCGATGACGAGTTCGGCGATCATGCGCCCTCCGGCTTGCGCAGCGGCATCGCGCTGCGGATGGCGCCGCGCGTGTGCGCGACGGGAAATGCGGGAAATGCCGGCGCATCGCCCGGCATGTCGGCGGCCGGCGTCGCATCGTCGGCGTGAACCGCATGCGGCGGCGCATCGACGTGCCCGGCGGCCACACCGCCCGCGGCGGCCGCGCCGGCGACGCCGCCCCCGCCGGCCAAGGCGCCGTCGGCGCCCGGTTCGGCAAGCGCCGCGGCGTCCGCCGCGCGTTCGCCCGGCCCGCGTGCCGCATCCGCCGGCTGCGCCGTCGCGAACAGGTCGCTGTAGTCGGCGATCGGTGCGCGCCGGTTCTCGGCCTTCAGCGCATCGAGCTCGGTGTCGATGCTGCCCTGCCCGAGACACACGACGCGATCGGACAGCGTCTCGACCGGCACGTCGAAGATACGCGCGAGCGCCTCCTCGGCATCGGCCGGCTCGCACGCGAACAGGAACACGTACAGGTGCCCGGCATCGGCCGTCACGACGTCGCCCGCGCGGCGCGGCCGGCAGTGCCGCAGCGCATCGACGTGCGACACGCCGGGCAGCAGCGCGATCTTCGCGAGCGTATGGGGCAGCGCGAGCACGGCGCCGCGATCGAGCACCGCGCGAATCCGCAGGCAGAACGCGCCGACCGGCAGGTAGCCGAGCACCGAATCGCCGAGCGCGGCCGCGAGCGCCGCGCGATAGTCGGGCGCGACGGGCCGCGCATAGAGCTGCCCGCGCAGCGCGTGCACGGCCGCGTGCATCCGCGTCACCGGCAGGTCGCGCGCGACGACGCGATTCGCGCCGACGCTCAGCAGCAGCATCTCGAACTGCTGGCGCAGCACCTCGCCGCGTTCGACCACGGCGATCTTCAACGCGCCGCCGCATTGCCGGCGCAGCGTGTGAACGGCCGCGCACAGCGCCTCGAGCTGCGCATGCGAGCGGAACACCAGCACCGCGGTCGCGGCCTGCGCGCGCGCGCAGGCGGCGACGACCGCCGCGTTGTCGTCGACGATTTCCCAGTCGGCCGGCACGCGGCCGCCTTCGTCGAGCACCGCGCGGCTGACGACGACGCGATCCTCGTCGGTCGCGAGCTTCATCCGGCGCAGCGGTTCTGCGGCGGCGCCGTCGACGATCGCCGCGAGCCGGCCGCCCGGCGCGAAGCGCAGCGGTCGCACTTCGCCGGCCGCGAGCGTCTCGCCCGCGCGCCAGAAATCGACGACCCACAGCAGCTCGCCGTGCGTGCGCTGCAGCTGCGCGACGCCCGCGCACACGCCGTGAAAACCGCTGCGCGGCGCGCGATTCGCGTCGCGCACGAGCGGCGGATCATCGGTGTCCGGATCGGCGCCGGTGCGCACGATCTCGGGATCGACCAGCAGCACCAGCGCGATCCGGTGCGTGCGGCACCAGTCGGCGAGCGCGTGCGCTTCTTCCGCGAGCGCCGTCGGATCGTCCCAGCTGAACCAGCGTTGCGCGCCTTCGATGAAATACAGCGAGCGCGCGCGAAAACCGTAGCGCTTCATCGCGCGCAAGCCGCCCGTGAGCCGCGCGAACGGACCGGGCGCGGCACGGCGCGGCGCACCGGGTTCGCGCGCGGCATCGCCGTCGGCCGCCGCGGGCGCGGGCGGCATCGCCAGCACGTTGAGGTTGCGCGGCCAGCCGGCCGGCTGCGCGCCGCCCGAGAAACCGCGCGCCTGCAGCTGCGCGGCAACGTGCGCCGCGGCGCGCGACAGCACGACCGTCACGTCGCGCGTGCGCGACTGCCGCGCGCTTTCCCACACCAGCGCGTCGCACGCCGGCGTGCCGGCGGCGGCATAGATCGCGTACACGCCGCCCGCTTCCAGCTGCGTCCACGTGTCGGGCAGCCCGTCGATCGCGAGCCGGCTCAGCGGGCCGGCGCGGCCGCCGGCCGGCCCGGTGCGCAGCAGCGCGCGCAGGCGGCCCAGCAGGCCGGCGGCGCCGAGCGCGGGACGGGTTGCATCGAGTTCCGTATTCACGTGTTCTCCCAGTCCCCTAGTAATCCGAATAAAGCCGCACCGGCGTCGGCGTGACGAGCCAGCTGCGCGCCGCGCGTGCGTCGAACGCATAGCGCAGGTACACGAGCGCCGAACTCGGCGCGTAGTCGTGCGACCGGTCGACGTGCAGTTGCGCGCCGACGCTCAGGTGCGGATTCACGCGATACTCGACGATGCCGTTCACGCCGTACGAGAACGACACGCCGCGCGTCGAACTGCCCGCGTAGACGAGCCCCGCCGCCTCCTGCGCGGCGCGCTGGTCCGCGAAGGTCGGGTAGAACAGCGAATCCTTTTCGTAGCTGTTCGAGATCCCGCCCGTGACGGTCAGGTCCCACGATAGCGCGTCGCGCCGCCCCGCCCACTCGAGCGGCACGCCGAGCGACAGGTAGCGCTGCGGGCTGTAGTAGCCGCCCTGCCCGTACGTGTAGTAACGCAGGTTCTGCGCGTAGTGCCACGCATTGCCGACGAGCCCCGTGCTCACCTTCATCGTCGCGCGTTCGTACACGGGCACCGTGAAGCCCGAGCGCAGCGTGAGTTCCGCGTTGCGCTCGACGTTGCGGCCGGACAGCACGCCCGCGCCGAGTTCCGCGAACAGGTTCACGCGGCCGACGTCGAGCGCCGCGCGCAGGTTCACGCCGTCGCGGCGCACGCCGCCCCACACCGCGCCCGTCCACGGATCGCGCATCCCCGCATACGACAGCACGCTGCTCGTTTCCGGCCGGCGCGACGCGTTCACGGTGAAGCTCGCCGGGCCCGCGTCGAAGCGGTAGCGCACGCCGCCGACCAGGTAATGCACCGGGAAGCCGAGCGGCGACGTGCCGAGATCGACGCGCCACGCATCCGTGCGATAGCCGGCGCCGAGCGCGACGCCCGTCATCGGCTGGTGCAGGTCGCCCTGCGGATGCGCGATCAACGCGGCGGCCTGCTGGTTCAACGGCGCCAGCGACGAGCCGGCCAGCGCGTTGAGCGCGCCGTAGGTGCCGAAGGTCTTCAGCGAATACGCGTTCGGGTCGCTCGTATCGAGCGTGCCGGCGTCCAGATGCACGGTGTCGAGCTGCAGGAACGCGTGCCCGTCGTAGCGCACCGGCATCTGCATGTAGATCGGCACCTGCTGCGCGCGGTACGCGGAAATCCCTTCGTCGCCCGACTTGTACGCGGGCAGCCAGCCGGTCTCGATCTCCGGATCGCGCCGCTGTTCGAGATCCGCGAAAGCGGCCTGCGCGGGCGTGCGGCCGTCGCGGCCCGGGCTCACGCCGCTCGTGCGTTCCTGCGACAGCGACAGCCGGTACAGCGACGCGGCATCGTCGTAGCGGCCCTGCGCCTCGGCCACGCGCCCGGCGGCAACCGTCACGTCGGCGCGCGCCGGATACGCGGCCTGCAGCGGGTCGATCACCTGCGCGGCTTCGTCCGGGCGGCGCAGCGCGTTCAGCCGGCGCACGACCGACAGCCGCGTATCGACGTCGTCGTCCGGCGTGCGCGCCAGCACGGCCTGCACGCGCGCGAGCGCGGCCGCGCGCTGGCCGCTGTCCTCGTCGATGCGCGCGAGCGCGAGCTGCGTGTCGGCATCGTCCGGCGTGCGCGCGACGACTGGCGCGAGCGCGTCGCGTGCCGCGTCGTAGTGCCCTTGCGCGCGCTCGAGATCGGCCAGCTCGAGTGCGTAGCGCTGGTCCGCGCGGCCGGCAGGGCTCGCGCGATCGAGCAGCGTGCGCGCGCGCGCATAGTCCTGCTGCGCGATCGCGTCGTCCGTCCGGCGCAGCACGAGCCGCAGCGACTGATCCTCGATGCGCGCGGTCTGTGCCGGCGTCAGCGCCGGTTCGCGGCGCAGCGTGTCGAGCCACGCGGCGAGCGCGTCGTCGCGCCCCGCGCTGCCGAGCAGGTCGCCGTAGCGCAGCCGCACGTCGGGATCGGCCTCGCGCGGATGCGCGGCGATCCAGTCGCGCAACGGCGCGAGGCCGCGCTCGGGCTCGCCCGCGTCGATCCACTGCGCGCCGATCGCGGCCAGCATGTCGGGATCGTCCGGCGCGCTCGCCTGCGCATGCGCGAGCGACGCGGCGAACGCCGCGCGATCGCCGCGGCCGAGTGCGCCGCGCGCGTCGGCCAGCGCGCTTTGCGCGTCGAGCTTGCGGGCGAGCGCGCGCATGCCGTCCGAGCGCTGCGCATCGTCGACACCCGCGAGCGCGGCCTGCGCGCCGGCGACGTCGTCGAGCGAGTTGCGATACAGCGCGGTCGCATAGCGCATCTCGGGCGTATCGCTTTGCGCGAGCCCATCATCCATCACCGTGCGGCCGAGCTGCGGCAGCCCCATGTCGCGATACAGCCGCGCGAGCGCGAAACGCGTCCACGGCGCATCGGGCGCCGCGCGCACGGCCGCTTCGTAGCGTTGCACGGCCGGCCCGCGTTCGCCCTTGTCCGCGAGCGCGCGCGCCTGGCTCGCGAGCAGGTCGGCGCGCAGCCCGTCGAGCGCGCGGCGATCGTCGCGGCCCGTCACGCGGCCTTGCAGCGCGTCGAGCAGCGGGCCGACGCGGTCCGCGCGGCCGGTGTTCTCGTACAGCATCGCCGTGCCGCGCACCGCCGACACGTTCGGCGAACGGGCGGCCAGCAGTTCGCGCAGCAACGGCTCCGCGCGCGCCCAGTCGCGCTGCGCGAGCAGCGCATCGGCGAGCTGCAGCTTCGCGTCCGGGCTGTCGGGCTGCATCGCGAGTGCGGCGCGCGCCGCGCGCTCGGCATCCTGCGGCCGCCCGGCCGACGCCGCCGCGCGGCCTTGCGCGAGCAGCCCCCAGAACTGCGCGGTACGCGCGAGGCTCTGCCACTTGCCGCGCTGGTCGGTCGACAGCGCCGCGGCGCGCGTGAACAGCGCGCGCGCTTCGTCGTGCCGGCCTTCGCGCAAGCGCAGCAGGCCGAGCCCGCCGAGCGCATCGGCGTCGCCGGCGCGCGCCTGCGCGGCGCGCGCGAGCAGCGGATCGGCACCGGCCAGGTCGCCGCGCGCGAGCGCCTGCAAGCCGCGCTGCTGCGCGATGTAGTCGGGGTCGCGTTCGAGCCGGCGCTGCGCGTCGCGCTGCCGGTCGAGTTCGGCGCTGCGCTCGCGGAATTCGGTGTCGTCCGGCACCAGCGCAAGATATGCATGCAGCGCATCGAGATACGCGGGATCGCTGCCGGCGGACTGCAGCACGCGCCGCCACACGGCCATCGCTTCCGTGTGATCGGCGTCGGCGCGCTTCGCGAGCGACCACGCGATGCGGTTCGCTTCCGCGCGCGTGTCGGCGCGCTGGTTCAGCAGCCGCGCGAGCGCGAGCGCCGCGCTCGTGTCCTGCGGGTCGGCCGCGACCGCGCGGCGCAACGCGGCGAGCGCCGATTCTCGGCCACCCGGCACATTCGCGACGATCTGGTAATACTCGGCGCCGAGCGCGCCGGACGGCGCGCCATTCGGGAACAGCGCGACGATCCGCCGGGCCGCTTCGTCGGCGCGACCGCTGCGCGCGAGCAGCCGGATCTGCGCCATCTCGCCGCGCCCGCTCGTCGCGACGCGGTATTCGTCGGCCGCGCGCCGCGTGCCGGGCGCCGCGGGCGCGCGGGCCTGCAGGCGTGCCAGCGCGGCCTGCGCGCCTTGCGCGTCGCCGAGCCGCAGCAGCACCCGCATCTGTTCCGCGAGCAATTCGGGATCGTCGGGCGCGATCAGGAGCCCCTTGCGCAACGCGTCGCGCGCGAGGTCGTCGCGATGCTTCGCGCCCCACATGCGGGCGGTCGCGAGCTGGCGCTGCGCATCGGGCAGGTCGGTCGTGGCCGGCGCCGATGCCGAGATGACCTTCGGCGCGACGGCTTTCGGCAGCGCGGGCGCGGCGACGGCAACCGGCGCCGCCGCCGTGACCGACGACGCGAGCCACGCGAACCCCGCGACGCGCGGTGCGGTGCGCTTCATCGGGCCGCGCATGAACGGTCCTCCCAGCGCGCATCGAGCGATCCGTCCGCGCCGAACCGGTAGCGGCCGTCGCGCCAGCCGAGGCCGAACAGCGTCAGCACGCTCGTGTAGTAGCCGGGCGCCGCCTGGCGCGCGAGCGCATCGACACGGGCCGCCTGCGCATCGGCGAGCGCATGCTGGCCGCGCGCGTCGAGAAACGGCACGGCCGCCGCGGAGAAGCCGCCGTTGCCGTCGTTCGGCCCCGCGACGCCGGTCGTCGTGTCGACCTTCTCCGGCGGCGCGCCATGCGCGGCGATATGGTCGGCGAACGGCGCGAAACGCGCGAGCAGCGGCGCGGCGAGCGGATCGGCGCGATCGAGCATGCCGGCCCACAGGTACACGCGGATCGCGTTGTACGCGCTTTCCGCATGGGTCTGGGGATCGGGGCCGAAGCCCGCGCCCGCGCGATACAACGCCCAGTCCGGCGAGAAGCCCTTCGGCGCGGTGTCGAGCAGCACGCGGCCGGTACTGGCCGCGAGCGCGGCCCAGCGGCGCTCGTCGGGCAGGCGCGCGGCGAGCCCGCGGATCACCTGCGGCGGCGAATAGCTCGGGTTCACGCGCCATTGGCCATCGGCCAGCTTGAACCCGGTCGGCCCGGGCAGCAGCGTGAGGCCGAGGCCCGGCACGCTGGCCGTCTCGTCGTCGAGCACGCGCTTCGCGAGCAGCGCGCCGCGCGCGGTGTAGCTGCGCTCGTGCCACAGCCGCCCGGCTTCGACGAGCGTGTAGGCGATCCAGAGATCGGCATCCGACGCCGCGTTCGCATCGAGCACGCGCCACGTGCCGTCCGGCGCGCGGCCCCACAGCCACGCCGGCAGCCGGGCGCTCAGGTCGCCCTGCGCGAGATTGTTCTCGGTCCATGCGAGGATCGTGTCGAACGTGCGTCGGTCGTTCGCGACGAGCGCGAAGAACAGTCCATACGCCTGCCCCTCCGATACCGTGCGCGAATCGGCCGAGCCGACGTCGATCACGCGGCCGTCGGCCGACACGAAATCGCGCTTGAACGCGTCCCAGCGCGGCCATGCCGCGCCGCACCGCACGTCAGCCGCACCGCCTTGCGCCGCCTGCGCACGCCCGGCCGCCCCGGCCGCTGCGCTCGCCGCCGCGACGGCCAGCACGAGCGTCGTGCCGACCCGCCGCGCCGGCCGCGCTGCCCGTCGCCCTGCGAATGCCCAAGCCATCCGTTACATCCCCCGGCGGCGCGCGGCGATTTTCTGCAGCACGCTGAACACGCCGAGCGCGAGCAACAGCCCCGCGACGACGCCGACCACGCCGAGCACCACCGGGTGCCGCGCCGCTTGCGTCCAGACGCGCGCATACCACGGCACGAAGCCGACCACGTAAGGATCGGCGACGCGCAGGCTGTCGACCTGCCCCGGCCGTACCAGCGCGAGGTCGCCCTGCAGCTGCGACACGAGGCCCGGCTTCTCGAAGACGTCCAGCAGGTCGGCCAGGCGCGTCTGGTCGGTCGCGGTCAGCGCGACGACGCTGCGGCCATGGCTGCCCGGCAGTTCGAACCCGGCGAGCGCGGCGAGCGCACCCGTCTGTTCGATATGCGCGCCGCCGTCGGCCATGCCGACGCCGTTGCGCCAGCGCTCCTTCACCGAGAACGCGACACGCGTCGCGCCGGTGCCGGCCTGCTGGTCGATCGCCAGCGGCAGCGCCGCGCGCCAGTGCGCGAGCAGCGGCGACGCGGGCGAGCCGTCGATCACGAGCAGGTCCTTGCGGCCCGCCAGCGCGGCGACGTCGCCGGGCCGCGCGACCTGCACGCGCAGCGCCGGGAAGCCGGTCCACTGCCCCATGTGGCCGAGCATCGTCAGGTAGGCTTCCAGCTCCTGCGGCGACGGCCGGTCCGGGATCACGACCGCCGTCTGCGACAGGTCGGCGAAGCGCGTGAACGGGAAGCCGCTGTTCGCGAAGAAGGCGAGGTTCGGCAACTGCGCGTAGTGGACGAAGTGCGAGAAGTCGATCGTCGAATCGGGATCGATCGCCGCGCGCTGCGGCTCGGTCGCGGTGCTCGAGCAGAGCCCCGTCTTCTGCGAGTCGAGCGTGAAGCGGAACTGCAGCTGGTTGCCGCTGCCGACGCGGAACGCCGGGATGTCGACATCGCTCGTCACGCGCCCTTCCGGCACCGCCAGCAGCGGCAGCTGCATGCGCCCGCGCGCGTCTTCGGCATGGGCCGGCCCGAGGCGGTACGACTTCACGAGCTGTTCGTTGATCTCGACGGCGAGCGTCGAGTTGTCCTGCACGGTCGGCGCCGTGTAGCGGTAGCGCAGCGTGATCGGCACGCCCGAGCCGTTCCACGAATGCAGGTCGGCCGGCACCCGCAGGTTCAGCCGGATCGCGTCCGGCGACGTGCCGCGCACTTCGAGTTCGCGCGGATCCGACACCAGTTCGCGGAACGCGATCGGCCGGTCCACCGGCAGCCAGCGCGGGGCGTCGTACGGCTTGCGCGGCGCGCCGAGATCGACGTGCGCGACCGTCGCCGCCGGGCCCGACAGCGCCGCGCGGCCGAGCACGAGCGCCGCGACCGCATCGTCGACCTCGGCCGCCGTGCGGCCCGTCACGACCAGCAGCTTGCGGCCCGGCGCGGCCGGGTTGTCGGCGACGGCGAGCAGCGGGCCGTTGACCGACGGCAGCGCGAGGCCGGCCGGCAAGGTCGCGGCCGTGCCGACCACCACCGCCTGGTCGTCGGCCGGCAGCGTCGCCGCGACCGGGAAACGTGCCTGCCGGTAGTCGGCCTGCGCGCCGAACCACGACGCGAGCACGCCGGCGCTGCGCAGCGTCGCCGAGTCGGGCGACGCCGGCAGCACGAACGGCAGCCGCAAGCGCCCGTTGTCGCGCCGGTCGAAGAACGGCGCGGGCAGCAGCGCGAGATCGTTCGGCAGGCGCACCGGCGACTCGTCGAGGATCAGCTCGCTCGTCGGGCTCACGTCGGCCCACAGCGCCGAGCTCGACGGGTCCTCGCAGTGATCGAGCGAGTAGTGCGCGATCAGGCGCAGGCCGATCTGGTTGAAGTCGGAGAAGTAGCGCGGATCGATCGGGATGTCCTGCGTGACGGTGCGGCCCGCGCGCGTCGCGTCGAACGGGACGGTCGCGACCACCTCGTCGTTCACCGAGACCTTCAGGTGCGACATCGGGAACACGAGCGACGGCGAATACGCATAGGTCAGGCGCAGCCGCGCGCCGGTGACCACGCGGTCGAGCCGCACGCCCGCATGGATCGTGCGCGCATCGTCGGCGCCGCGCAGGTGCACCGGATCGAACGCGCCGAGCGACGCGAACGGCAGGTGCACGGTCGTCGCCGGCAGGCCGGCGGGCGTCGCGCCGGCGGCGCTCGATGCGGCCGATGCGCTCGATGCGGGCGCGCCGCCGGCAAGCGCCGGCGTGGCCGGGCTGCCGGCGGACGCCGAAGCGGTGCCCGAAACGGATGCCGACGCGACCGGCATCGGCGCGGCCGACAACGCGGCCGCATGAAACGCGCCGAACGTGGCGAGCGACAGGACGAACAGCGACACGGCCGGCTTCATGCGCGGCTCCGCATCGTCGTGGTCGTCCGGTGATCAAGCGCGCGGCAATCGACGCGCCCAAAGCAGCTATGCCCGTGAGTGCACATCCCCACTGCTTCCCCTCAAAGTCTGGCCTGAATGCATGTATCGAAACGACGCGGCGCATTCTTCCGCTGCCGGTCCATCGGACGGTGCGCGCCTGGCACCGGCGCTCGCACATTCGTCACACTATCTCAAAATCAGGACAAAACTCACCCTGATTCGCGCTGACGAAGCGAAAAACAACTCAATACGGTCGGAAATACAGCGTGCGGCGATTGAATGGCAAGAATTACGCCGTTGCTGCCGGCCGGACCGATCGGCATACTGCCGACGCTGCCGGATCGGCGAACCGTCGCGCCGGCGAACCGTCCGGATACCGGATGCCGGATGCGACCCCTTGCGGGCCGCCCGGAACGCGCTGCCGCGTGGGCGGCGCGTATGCTACCGCAAGCCGGCGCAGCGTGCCGGGCTTTCTTCATGGAAAACTGACTTGGATCAAATCGTCGACACCGCCACCCCGTCCCCCGACACGCTGCTGCGCATCATCGCCACGCAGACCGAGATCGCGAAACTCGGCCTCGACCTCGGCAGCGTGATGGCCTATGTGACCGGGCAGGTGCCTCAACTCACGGGCGCGAGCGGCGCGGCGGTCGAATTCGCCGAAGGCGACGACATGGTGTACCGCGCCGCGTCGGGCTCCGCCGCCGGGATGCTCGGGCTGCGGTTGCGCCGCTCGGGCAGCCTGTCGGGCCTGTGCGTGACGCGCGGGGAATTGCTGCGCTGCACGGATTCGGAAACCGACCCGCGCGTCGATCGCGATGCCTGCCGCCGCGTCGGGCTGCGCTCGATGCTGGTGATGCCACTCACCCATGCGGACACGACGGTCGGCGTGCTGAAGGTGATGTCGCCGGAGGTCGACGGCTTCTCGGCCGCCGACGCCGGCACGCTGCGGCTCACGGCCGACCTGATCGCCGCCGCGATGTTCCACGCGGCGCGCAACGAGGCGAACGAGCTGTACCTGCGCGCGACGCACGACGCACTCACCGGCCTGCCGAACCGCGCGCTGTTCTACGACCGCCTGCGCCAGTCGATGCACACGGCGCTGCGCGCGAACGGCCGGCTCGGCATCCTCAACATCGACATGGACGGGCTCAAGCCGATCAACGACGGCTACGGCCACCGCGCGGGCGACGCAGCACTGCGCGAGGCCGCCACGCGGATGCTGGGCGCCGTGCGGCGCTCGGATACGGTCGCGCGGGTGGGCGGCGACGAGTTCGCGGTGATCCTGCCGAACGTCGGCAGCCGCGACGACATCGACGCACAACGCGCACGGCTCGCCCGGCAGGTCGCCGAACCGTTCGAGTTCGAGGGGCAGCCGCTGCGGCTCGGCGTCAGTGTCGGCGTCGCGATGCTGCCCGAAGACGGCACCGACATGAACGCGCTGATCGAGCGTGCGGACCAGGCGATGTACGAGGTGAAGCGCACGCGGACGCAGCGGGCATGCCACGCGTGACGCGCGACGCCCGGCCCGTTCGGCCAGCGGGGCCGCTCGCGCACGGCTAACCGGACTGCGGCACCGCGATCGCCACCCCGACCACGATCCACTGCGCGATAGCGACCAGCACACCGGCCCGGCACAACCCGAGCGCGCCGCGCACGCGCGCGTCGAGCGCGCGGCCAGCCTTCCCCGCATCGATCCAGCCGAGCTCGGCAAGCGCGCGATCGAGCGCGGCCAGCCCGTCGTCGACCGACGCGTCGCCCGACGCCGTGCGCGCCAGCGCGGCGAACAGCCGCCGGTCGATCTCGATGCGCACCGCGTACCACAGCGCGGCAATCCCCGACCCGGTGCTGATCGCGGCCAGCAGCACGCGCCCGATCGTCGCGGGCGCCCAGCCCGCCGCGATCCACCAGCCCGCGCCGGCCGCGGCCAGCGCGGCCGCGATCGCCAATGCGCCTGCATCGAGCGCGCCGCGCGCGGCGGCGATCCGGAACGGTGCGGACGCGTCGCGCATCATGCCCCGCCCGTCGTGCGGCGGCGGTCGATCCAGTCCTGCAGCACGGCCGCGCCGGCGTCCGACCAGACCGCGCGCGGCCGCACCGCCCGTATCGCCGCGAGCGCGTCGCGCGCGTCGCCGAGCCCCCGCCGCGCGGCGAGCCAGGCGGCCGCGCACAACACGCTGCGCCCGTAGCCGAGCGCACAGCAGACCAGCACGTCGCGCCCTTCGGCGTGCAGGCGTTCGAGCGCCGCGACGGCCGCCGCGAGCTGCGCGGCGCTGGGCGCGACGAGGTCGAGCTGCGGCACCGTCGCATACGCAACCGACGGGTCGGCCGCGGCCCAGCGCGGCATCTCGGCCGTCAGGTCGACGAGCGCCGTGAAGCCGTGGCGCCGCATTTCGCGCGTGGTCGGCGTGCGGCCGATCGACACGCGTTCGTCGATCCGCACCGGTGCGGGCTGCCGGAACGTCCACAACCGTGAATTGACGAAGGCACCGGCGATCGTCGGCGCGAGCAGCCAGCGGATGAACGCCGGGAAACGGCCCGCGTCGTCCTTCTGGAACGCACCGGGCGCGCCGCGCCGGTAGATCCACGCGACGCACGCCAGCGCCAGCGCGCCCCACCCGGCCGCCAATGCCGGGCCCGGCGCACGCGACACGCAGCCAAGCGCCACGAGCGCGACCAGTGCTGAACCGAGCGCATAGCGACGCGCGAGCGCGCGGCCGGCGGTGGACGGCGACCCGGTCGCACCCGGCAGCCGCCCCGCGGCGTCACGCATCGGAAACAGGAATAGCGCCAGGCAGCCGACGGCCGCACCGGTCGGCACGTCGATCGCGTGATGCTGGTAGGTCGTCAGCACCGACACGCCGATCGCCGCGAACCACGAATGCAGCACGATGCGCGCCGCCGTGCCGCGCAACTGCTTCGCATAGACGGCCCACAGCACGACGAGCAGGCCGATGTGCAGCGACGGCGCCTGGTTGAACGGCTTGTCGAACCCCATCAGCAGCGTGAACAGCGCGCCGGCCACGCCGCCCGCGTCGGGCCGCTCGAAGCCGAAGCGCAGCGGCCACGCGATGAAGCACGCGACCGACACCAGCTGCACGGTCAACAGCCGCTTCACGTGGTCGAGCAGATCGTCGCGACGGGTCCAGAAGAAGAACGACAGCGCGTACAGCAGGTCGATCGACCAGTACGGCACGATGGTCCACGGCACGAACGGAATCGCGTGTTCCCAGCCGAACGCGAAGGTCGGCACCACGGCGCGGCGCGCGGCGAGCCAGTTCGCGAAGCCGTAGGTGGAGAAGAACACCGTGCCCATCGCGGCGAGCCAGCCGACGCGCAGCGCGAACGACGCGTCGCGCGCGCCGGCCGCCGGCTCGGCCAGACTGCCGCCCGCGCCCGCACCGCCGCCGAGCGCGCTCATGACGCGTCGACCCGCTGCGCGAGGCTGACCGTGAAGATGCCCATCTCGTCGATCCGCTGGTCGAGCTTGCGAAAGCCCGCGCGCGCGACGAGCTCGTCCATCTCGGCCTGCGAGCGGCGGCGCATCACCCAGGTCGCGTCGCCGCGATGATTGTTCAGCGCACGCGCGATGAATTCCAGCTGCGGATGCCACGGCTGTCCGGTGTAGACGAGATAGCCGCCGGGCGGCACCGCCTGCGCGAGCCCGCGCAGCGAGCGTTCGATCAGCGCGTTCTCGCCGAACAGCTCATACAGCCCCGACACGATCGCCAGCGTCGGGCGCGGCTCGAGCGTCGCGAGCGACGCCTCGTCGAACGCATCGCCGCGCTCGAAGCGCGCGATCGGCTCGAGGCCGCGCTGCGCGATCAGCACGCGCCCGGCCTCGACGTTCGGCGGGCTGTAGTCGCGCAGCGCGATGTCGTCGGGCGCCGCGCCGTCGCGTTCGGCGGCCGTCGCGATCGCGTCGAGCACGTAGCGGCCGTGCCCGGCCGCGATGTCGACGATCCGCACCGGTTCGCCGTGGCCGCGCAGCCGGCCGATCGCCGCGCCGATCAGCTCCTGCAGATGCACCTTGCGCTGACGGATGCCGACCCAGCCCGGCGAATCGAGATAGGTGCGGTCGATCAGTGCGCCGACCCCGAGCCGGCCCTGTGCGCGGTTGCGGTACACGTAGTCGAGCGTCGAGCCCGAATCGAAGCCGAGCCGCAGCCCGAGCGCGATGCCGTCCGACAGCATGCCGCCGGCCTTCAGCCCCGCCCGCGTGATCGCCCAGTACGCGCGGGCGAACGGGTTCGCGGGCGGCCGGCCGAGCGCCGCGTATTCATCGTGGAACGCGCCGCGCCGGTCGGCGTCGGCGAGCGACACGCGCGGGCTCGGCGTGTCGAACTCGCGCAGCACGAACGCACGCAGCGGCGCGAGCGCCTGCGCGCGGTCGCGCTCGCCGAGCGTGTCGTGATAGAAGCCGGGCAGCACGATGCGCTCCTTGCGCGCGGCGCCGAGCCGCTCGAAGAAGCGGTCCTGCGGGCCGCGATGCACGACCCAGTCGGCGCCCGAGATCAGCAGCTGCGTCGGCACGGTGATCGCCGCCGCATCGGCGACGATCCGCTGCGCGGTATCGTGCAGGTCGAGCAGCATGTTCACGGCGATCGGCCGCGTGATCAGCGGATCGGCCGCATAGCTCGCGATCCGTTCGGGATCGTGCGTGAGGAATTTCGGTTTCACGTAGCTGTTCACGTAGAACAGCCCGCGCAGCTTGTGCATCAGCCGCAGCCCGGGCCGCGCGAACGGCACGTAGAGCTTGATGCGGAACGCCGGCGACGCGACCACGAGGCAGCGGATCGGTGGCGCGTAATCGTGTACCCAGGTGGCCGCGAGCACCGCGCCGACGCTCTGCCCGATCACGGCCATGTCCGTGATCGCGATGCCGTGCGTGTCGCGGATATGCTCGACGAAGGTCTGCAGGTCGCGCACCGACGCGGCCGCGCTCGGGCTGTAGCCGCGCGCGCCGGGCGAGCGGCCGTGGCCGCGCGCATCCCAGGCGAAGAACGCGAAGTCCGGCAGGTCGAGTTCGTCGACGAGGTGCGCGACGCGCGCCGAATGTTCGTGGCCGCGATGCAGCAGCACGATCGCGCCGCGGCAGCGTGGGCCCGTCGCGGGCCAGTGACGATAGAACAGCGTGTCGCCGTCGTGCGTGATGAAGTCGGCCTCGCGGGCCGTGCGTGCGCTCATGCGATCTCTCTCGTTTCGTTATTCGAATCATGCGGCGCCGCCCTCCGGCGCCGGTCCCGCTGCGGCCCCAAGCCGCCGTCAGCCGCCCGCTTCGGCAACGCCCGCCTGCACGCGCCGCACCACCGTCACGATCGACAGCACGATCAGCACGCGCCACAGCCATGCGGCGACGCCGCCGACCGGCAGGCCGAAGCCGATCCACAGCGCGAACGCGCCGAGCGCGAGCGCACGGTCGCTCTTGCCGAACGGGCCGTCGTAGCGGCGCGTCGCGCCGGCGAGCGGGCCGATCAGCCCCGCGCATTCGACGATGATCGCCGTCAGCGCGAACAGCCAGACGTCGGCCGGCGCGAACGCGGGAATCGCGAGGAACGGCAGCACGAGCGCGACGTCCGACACGATGTCGCCGAGCTCGTTCAGGTACGCGCCGAGCGTGCTCTTCTGCCCGTGCTCGCGGGCGAGCATGCCGTCGATCGCGTTGAGCGCCATCCGCACGAACAGCCAGATCGGGATCAGCAGGAACAGCACGCGGGCGAACACGCCGAGCCCCGCGAGCGCGCCGACGACGATCGAGCCGCCGGCCGCGAACAGCGTGACCTGGTTGGCCGTGACGCCGCGTTCGGCAAGCGAATCCGCGAACGGACGCAGACGGTTCTGGAATTTCGGTTTGAGTGCGTAGAGGCTCATCGTTTTATTGGTTCGGCACGTTCGGATACGTTCGTCGCCGCCATGCCCCGGGCGGCGGCTTTCGACAGGTGGTCGTAATCGTCGCCGAGCGGCCCCGATGCGTCAAGCCGCCCCCCCGCGCCGGGCAATCTGGCGTTTTCGACGGAAACTCGCGATAATCCGCTGGCCCGTGAGCGCAGCAATTCACTCGAACTGTCGCCGGGCGCTCGTGCAACAGCCGATTATCACGCCGTCGAACGGCGCATTCGCCGCAGCGCAACGTCTGCCGGCGCATCGTCCGATGATCGCGGCCCTGCGACAGGCAGCCACGAATTTGAAAAAACTTGAACAATGGCCGTCCGGCGCGCATCCTGCCGCGCCGGCATTCCGGGATTCCGCCCGCCGCGCGTGCGCGGCCGCGCGGGCATGCACGCAGGAGGCGCGGCGCCGATGAACATCCTGAACATCTGGCAGCGCGATTTCCTGCTGTCGATCGTGCGGCTCGTCGCCGGCGCGTATCCGGTCTGGCATCAGGCGCCGCCTTCCCCGACGCAGAAAATCTACTTCTCGAACCACACGAGCCACATCGACACGCTCGCGATCCTCGCCGCGCTGCCGCGCGACGTGCGCGCGGTCGTGCGGCCCGTCGCCGCGCGCGACTACTGGGACAGCGGCGACCTGAAGCGCCACATCGCGCAGAAGCTGCTGAACGTCGTGCTGATCGACCGTCACCGCGAGAGCGGCGGCGACCCGCTGGACCCGGTGCGCGATGCCTTGCGGCAAGGCCACTCGATCATCATCTTCCCGGAAGGCACGCGCGGCGCCGACGTGTTGCCGCAGCCGTTCAAGAGCGGCCTGTTCCATCTCGCGACCGAGTTTCCGAACGTCGCGCTCGCGCCGGTCTATCTGGAGAACCTGCAGCGCATCATGCCGAAGGGCGCGATCTGGCCCGTGCCGCTGATCTGCAAGGTGCACTTCGGCGCGAACGACGCGCTCGGCGCCGGCGAAGACAAGCCGACCTTCCTCGCCCGCATGCGCGACGCGATCGTCGCTCTCGCGCCGCCGCAGCGTCCGGCCGGCTGAACGCGGCACCCTCCTCCCCCTTTTCCGGACCTCTTCATGCGAACTCTCTTCTGGGAACTGGTCGCGGGCGTCACCGGCGTGCTGGTGCTCGCGACCGTGATCGGCGCGATCCTCGGCGCGCGCAGCGGCGGCGCGAGCGCGACCATCGTCAACCTGAACCAGCGCATCCGCGCGTGGTGGGCGATGATCGCGATCATGGTCATCGCGATCAGCCTCGGCAACAACGTCACGTATCTGGTGTTCGCGCTGCTGTCGTACCTGACGCTGCGCGAGTTCATCACGCTCACGCCGACGACCGCGAGCGACCATACGACGCTCTTCATCGCGTTCTTCGTCGCGATTCCGGTGCAGTACCTGCTGCTCGGGATCAACTGGTACGGGATGTATTCGATCTTCGTGCCGGTGCACCTGTTCTTCGCGATGTCGCTGGTGTCCGCGCTCACGCAGGACACGCGCGAATTCCTGAGCCGCAACGCGAAGATCAACTGGGCGCTGATGGTGTGCGTGTACGGGCTGAGCCATGCGCCGGCCGTGCTGATCCTCGACATTCCGCGCTACGCCGGGCAGAACGCGCTGCTGCTGTTCTTCTTCCTGTTCGTCGTGCAGATCAGCGACGTGCTGCAGTACGTGGTCGGCAAGCTGTGCGGGCGCCGCAAGATCGCGCCGCAGCTGTCGCCGTCGAAGACGGTCGAAGGCTTCGTCGGCGGCGGCCTGCTCGCGACGCTGTGCGGCGCGTCGCTGTATCGCGTGACGCCGTTCAGCTTCGGCGCGGCGTTCGGGATCTCGCTCGCGATCGTGATCGCGGGCTTCGTCGGCGGCCTCGTGCTGTCGGCCGTGAAGCGCTCGCTCGGCACCAAGGACTGGGGTTCGATGATCGCGGGCCACGGCGGGATGCTCGATCGCGTCGACTCGGTCTGCTTCGCGGCGCCGGTGTTCTTCCACCTCGTGCGCTACCTGTACGTGTGATGCGCGGGCGGCGCGGCATCGCAAGCGCTAACGCGTCGGCGGGATGGGAAACCGGCGCGTTCGGCGCATACTGACGCTCATCCCCACCCTTGCGCGGCATCGCGCGACGAGCCACTGCCACCGAACCCACCCATGAAACTGAAGCTCGACATCGTGCAGCTCGCCGGCCGCGACGGCGACACACCGTACAACCTGCGCCGCACGCTCGACGCCATCGCGAGCTGCGCGCCCGGCACCGACATCGTGATGTTTCCGGAAGCGCAGCTCACCGGCTTTCTCGATCCGTCGAATCTCGCGCGCATGGCCGAGCCGCTCGACGGCCCGAGCATCGGCGCGGTGATCGCGGCCGCGCGGGCGCGTAACGTCGCGGTGGTGGCCGGGCTGATCGAGAACGACGGCGGGCGCTTCTACAACACGACCGTGTTCGTCACGCCGGACGGCATCGCGCTGCGCTATCGCAAGACACATCTGTGGCTGAGCGAGCGCGACGTCGTGCTGCCCGGCGACCGCTACGCGAGCGTCGAATGGCGCGGCGTGCGGATCGGCCTCTTGATCTGCTACGACAGCGAATTTCCGGAAACCGGCCGCGCGCTTGCGGCGCTCGGCACGCAGCTGATCCTCGTGACCGACGGCAACATGGAGCCGTACCGTCAGGTGCATCGCACGTCGGTCTCGGCCCGCGCGATGGAAAACCAGGTGTTCGCGGTCGTCGCGAACCGCGTCGGCGCAGGTGCGCACGACGTCGTGTTCGCGGGCGGCAGCCTCGCGGCCGATCCGTTCGGAAACCTGATCTTCGAAGCCGGCAACGGCGAATCGCGCCACACGGTCGAACTCGATCTCGACCAGATCGCCGCGTCGCGCGCGCTCTACGACTATCGCGCGGATCAGCGCCTGCACATCGCGGGCGAACGCATCGAGCACGCGGACGGGCGTCGCGAGTGGTTGATTCCGTGAGCATGAACCTGGCGGCGAACGCGGCCGGTTGGCGATGCACGCCGCCACGTCGTCACGCCGGCTCCGGCACATCGATCGCCAGCAACACCGAGCTGACCGACTTGCCGTGCGCATCGAGCGCGAGCGAACGCGTGACGCCGCCGCCGAGCGCATCGCGCAGCACGAAGTTGAACGCGGCAAGCGCCGGCAGCTCGTAGCGCACGACGTCGCCGTGCACGATGCCCTCGAGCCATCCCTTCACCGCGGCCGCATCGAGATGCGCGCGCAGGTGTTCGTAGTGACGCGGATCGCGGCAGACGACCGATACGTTCAGCGTATTGCCCTTGTCGCCGGTGCGCGCATGCGCCAGTTCACGCAATTGCATCATGCCTCCACGAAAGAAAACGACGGTGTCACGGCCGTGCGCGGCAGCAGCACCGACTGCACCGCGATCACCTCGCGCGTCGACTTGAACGCACCGCCGCCGCCGGCCGGCCCGTTCGTATAGAGCGTCTCGACTTCGTTGCCGATCCGCGCGGCCTCGGCGGCGCTCGCCGCACGGCCGGCCACCCGCACGCGGACTTCGGCCGGCTCGCCGCGCACGGCGGGCGTCGCGTCGCCGTACAGCGCATCCACGCCGATCAAATCGAAACGCAGTTCGGTCGCGGCCACGCCCGTCAGCGCGAGCCGCTCGCGGACGATGTCGAGCGCGAGCCGCGCGCGTTCCAGCGCGCCCGGCCCGCCATACGAGATCTGCCCTTCGCCGATATGGCCATCGACGTACGCGACCGACACCTTCAGCGTCCCGGTGCGTGCGCTGCCGCGCCCGCCCGTCACGCGCACGCGGTCCGGCGCCTCCTCCGCAACCGCCACCCGCGTGAAATCCGCGACGACGTCGGGCTGCAGGTAGCGCGCCGGGTCGTGAATCTCGTACAGCAGCTGTTCCTTGCAGGTCGCCGCGCTCACGCGGCCGCCCGCGTGCGGCACCTTGGTGATCACGACCGAGCCGTCGGCCGCGACCTCGCCGATCGGGAAGCCGAGCCGCGCGAGATTCGGCACGTCCTTGTAGCCGGGGTCGGCGAAATAGCCGCCCGTCACCTGCCCCGCGCATTCGAGCAGATGGCCGACGACCGTCGCGGCCCCGAGCGTGTCCCAGTCGTCCATCCGCCAGCCGAACGCGTGGATCAGCGGCGCGGCGAACAGCGACGGATCGGCGACGCGCCCGGTCAGCACGACGTCCGCGCCGGCCGCGAGCGCATCGACGATCGGCGCGGCGCCGAGATACGCGTTCGCGGACACGATGCGGTCGCGATACGCGGCGACTTCGTCGCCCGACTCCTCGAAGCGGAACGCGCCGCGCAGCACGACGTCGAGCACGTCGTCGCCTTCGACCGCCGCGACCTTCAGCCCCGCGAGGCCGAGCGACTGCGCGATCCGCGCGGTGCGCCGCGCGGCCGCGCGCGGGTTCGCCGCGCCCATGTTCGACACGATCCGCACGCGCTTGTCCGCCGCCACCGGCAGCACGGCATGCATGCGCGCGTCGAGCAGCGTATCGTAGCCGAGCGCCGGATCCTTGCGCCGCGCCTGCTGCGCGAGCGCGATCGTGCGCTCGGCCAGGCACTCGAAGACGAGATAGTCGAGCTGCCCGTGTTCGGCCAGCTCGACCGCGGGCTCGATCCGGTCGCCCGAGTAGCCGGCGCCCGCGCCGATGCGCACGCGCCGTTCGTGTGATGGCTTTGCTGTCATGTCGGTACCGTGATCCGGCGCTCGCGCGCCGGGAAAAAAAATCAAAAGACGCCCAGCACGACGCACGCGATCGTCATCACGATCGAGGCGCCGAACAGCAGCGGGAACGTGAACTTCTGGTGCTCGGCCAGCTCGATGCCGCACAGGCCGACGACGAGGAACGTCGCGGGCGTCAGCGGGCTGACCGGAAACCCGGTCGTCATCTGGCCGAGCAGCGCGGCCTGCCCCACATGCACGGCCGGCACGCCGAGCTGGCCGGCCACCTCGGCGATCACCGGCAGCACGCCGAAGTAGAACGAATCGGGATCGAACAGCATGCTGAGCGGCATCGACGCCAGGCCGAGCGCGACCGGAATGTGGCCGGCCATCGACGGCGGCACGAAGCCGACCGCCGCCTGCGCCATCGCCTTCAGCATCCCGCTGCCCTGCATGATCCCGGTGAACACGCCGGCCGCGAGCAGGATGCCGGCCATCATCAGCGCCGCGCGCGCATGCGCGTCGATGCGCTTCCTCTGCATGTCGACGTCCGGGTAGTTCACCATCAGCGCGATGCATAGCCCGACCATGAACATGATCGCCGGCGGGATCTTCTCGCCCATCACGACCATCGTGCCGAGCACGACGAGCGTCAGCAGCAGGTTGAACCAGAACAGGCGCGGCCGGCGCAGCGCCTGCTCGTCGGACGTCAGCGCGCGGGTCGGCAGCGGAATAGACGCATCGTCGCGCGACAGGCCGAGCCGCTTCTCCTCGCGCCGCCCGAGCCAGTACGCGACGCCGAACACGAACACGAGCCCGATCGCCTGCACCGGAATCAGCGGATTGAACAGCGCCGACACCGGCAGATGCAGCGAGGCCGACGCGCGGATCATCGGCCCCGTCCACGGCAGGAAGTTGATCCCCGCAGCCATCGACACGGCCGCGGCCAGCACGCGCCGGTCCATCTTCAGGCGGTCGTACAGCGGCAGCACCGCGGGAATCGTCACGAGAAAGCACACGGCGCCCGAGCCGTCGAGATGGATCAGCAGCGCGAGCAGCGTCGTGCCCATCACGATCCGCGTGGGCCGCGTGCCGACCGCGCGCAGGATGCGGTCGATGATCGGGTCGAGCGTGCCGGCGTCGGTGATCGTCCCGAAATAGAGGATCGCGAACACGAACATCCCGACCACGGGCGCGAGGCCCTTCAGCCCGTCGATCACGAACTTGCTGGTATGCAGCCCGAAGCCGCCGATCAGCGACGCCGCGATCGGCACGATGATCAGCGCGACGAGCGGCGACATGCGCTTGGACAGAATCGCGGCCAGCAGCACGACGATCGTGCCCAGCCCGAGTAACGGCAGCATCGGTGTCTCCTACCTTGTCTTTTGTTGGAGACGAGCGTAAGGTCGGCGCAGCGATAGCACAATTGAAATGATTTGATCGCAGCAATCACGAACCGTTATGGATCTGAACCTTCGCGACATTCGCGCGTTCGTCACCGTCGCGCAGGCCGGCAACTTCACGCGCGCCGCCGCGCGGCTGCACCTGTCGCAGCCAGCGCTGACCGTGCAGATCCGCCGGCTCGAGGAGATCGTCGGCGCGCGGCTGTTCGACCGCAACAGCCGCAGCGTCGCGCTCACGCAGACCGGGCGCGAACTGCTGCCGCTGCTGCAGCGCTCGCTCGACGACATGGAGCGCGTGCTGCGCGATGCGCGGGCGCTCGGCGAAGGCGCGAGCGGCACGGTGCGGCTCGCGTGCCTGCCGACGTTTGCGTCCAGCCTGCTGCCGGAGCTGATCCAGTCGTTCCGGCGCGACGTGCCGCGTGCGGGCTTCGACATTCGCGACGGCGTCGCGAGCCTCGTCACCGCGCTGGTGCGCAACGAGGAAGCCGATCTCGGGCTGACCGGCGGCGACGCGTTCGACGCGTCGCTGGACGTGCTGTACGCGGGCGCCGACCGGCTCGTCGCCGTGTGCCCGAAGGATCATCCGCTCGCGCGCAAGCGGCGCGTGCGCACCGCCGACGTCGCCGCCGTGCCGCTCGTGCTGACCGCACAGGGCACGAGCGTGCGCAGCGTCGTCGATGCCGCGCTGGAAGCGGCCGGCTGCACGCCCGACATCGCGTGCGAACCGACCTACATGATGACGGCCGTCGCGATGGTGCGCGGCGGCCTCGGCGTGACGATCCTGCCGGCCGCCGCGCGCGAGGTGCGCGCCGAGCCCGACCTCGTCGCGAAGCCGATCGACGACCCGGCGTTCGTGCGGCCGATCGCGCTCGTCGCGAAACGCGGGCGCACGCTGTCGCGCGTCGCGCAGGCGTTCGCCGACGCGATGCTGGCGGAATTGAAAAAGCGCGCGTGAACCGCGCGCCCGGAACGCGAACGAAAGCCCGCTTTCTGCCTACTGCGCGTCCGGATCGACATGCAGCGATTCGCCGATCGCATAGAAGTTGCCGCCGGCGATGTAGTGCAGGCTGCGCAGCGCCGGATCGGCCGATTCGAAATACCAGTGACCGTCGCGGAACACGCGCGTGTCGGACCATGCGCCGACCACCTCGCCGATGAACAGGTCGTAGGCCTGCTGGTTGTGCGGTTCGGGAATCAGCTTGCACGCGAGCCAGCCCGAGCAGCCGGCGACGAACGGCAGGTCGTGACCGGCGACGTCGAACAGCGTGACGCCCGCCTCGCGCAGCTTGTCCGGCGGCTCGGCGAGACTGTGACTGCCGACCGCATGCGTGAGCTGCAGCTGCGCGGCCGTCGGCACCTGGATCACGAAGGTGCCGCTGCGCTCGACCAGCTCGCGCGTCTTCGCGGACTTGTCGAGCACGACCGTCAGCTTCGGCGGCAGGAAATCGAGTGCGCAGGCCCACGCGGCGGCCATCACGTTGTCGACGCCGTCGTGGCGGGCCGACACGAGCACGGTCGGGCCGTGGTTGAGAAGACGGTAGGCTTTCTTCAGCTCCACCGGAGCGATGTGACTGTCCATGCGGGTTCCCTGGTGAGCGGCACGACGCGTGCCGGCCGAGGCCAGCATTCTCGCACTCCGTGCCGATCGCCGCTGACGGCGCGCGCGGGCGCGCTGCATCACGGTCAAATCAATCGCATCACTCGCGCGGCGCGCGCAATAACACACTCGGCCCGCATCGCGCGATTCGATTCGTTAAATAATCAATTGATGAATCGACGATCAATGCATCGTCGTCGAAATTCGACTGGAAATCGTGCGGAATTATCACGATTCCGGCAATACGCCGGTCGCGCCATCTCGAGATTCAAATCGATTGATACACGATTCTCAATAATGTGAATCTCTCAATGGACCTTGCCGCAGCATGCATCTGTCGGCTTTATGTCACATCGGAGAATTTCGTTTTTGCCGTTCGTCGGCGGCTCGGTAGTCTCCTGCCATTCCGGTTCAAGAAAACAGGCCAATCGCAAGGAGATGAAATGAAACGCACGACCCTCTCGCTGATTTCGCTCGCGTCGTTCGCGGCGATGCCCGCCGCGCATGCGCAGTCGAGCGTCACGCTGTATGGCGTGATCGACACGTCGATCACGTACGTGAATCACGCGCAGGGCAAGGACAACGCGTGGATGCTCGGCAACAGCAGCGCAGGCAATCTCTCCGGCAGCCGCTGGGGCGTGAAAGGCAGCGAGGATCTCGGCGGCGGGCTGAAGGCGCTGTTCCAGCTCGAGAACGGCTTCGACCCGAGCAGCGGCCGGCAGGGCCAGGGCGGCCGCCTGTTCGGCCGGCAGGCGTTCGTCGGGCTGTCGAGCGACCGCTACGGCACGCTCACGTTCGGCCGCCAGTACGATCCGCTCATCGACCTCGTGCAGGGCATCACCGCCGACAACTATCTCGGCAGCGTGTTCGCGACGCCGGGCGACGTCGACAACTACGACAACAGCTTCCGCGTCGACAACGCGGTGAAGTACACGTCGGCCGTGTATTCGGGCCTGCAGTTCTCGGCGATGTACTCGTTCGGCGGCATCGCCGGCAGCACCGGCGCCGCGCAATCGTATTCGGCCGCCGTGTCGTACAACAACGGGCCGTTCAGCGTCGCGGGCGGGTACTTCCACGCGACCAACAGCCCCGCGTCGAACGGGCTGCGCAACGGCTGGACCAGCTCGTCGGACGGCACCTTCGACGGCCCGATCAACACCGGCTACGCGAGCGCGCATTCGATCGGCATCGCCCGCATCGCGGGCCAGTATGTGGCCGGCCCGTTCACGTTCGGCCTCGGCTACAGCAATGCGCAGTACCGCCGCGACGCGAGCTCGGTGTTCAACTCGAACGAGCACTACAACACGGGGCAAGGCTTCGTGAACTACCAGGCGACCAATGCGCTGCTCGTCGGGCTCGGCTACAGCTACACGCGCTCGGGCGGCGATACGTCGGCGACCTATCACCAGGTGTCGGCCGGCGCGGACTATACGCTGTCGAAGCGCACCGACGTGTACCTGACCGCCGCGTACCAGCACGCGAGCGGCCAGACGGGCGACGGCAACGGCGGGTCGATGGCCGCGCAGGCGTCGATCGGTTCGTACGGCTATGCGGGCACGAGCTCGCAGACGATGGTCAACCTCGGCCTGCGTCACCGCTTCTGATCGACGATGGCCGGCTGCGTGCGGCATCGCGCGGCCGGCCGTTCGTTACCGGATTTCGGGAATCGAGGATGCATCGACACGGCGGCTGCGGCCGCCGTCGTCGTTTCCACGGCCCGCGCACCGGCCGCCGCGCCTTTCATCGTCCGTTTCGCTGCACCATTCATTGCCGCATTCGCCGCGCAACTGACGCGTGGCGTCAGTATTTCGATAGCGGCCGCACGCCGGCATGCGCACGATAATCGGCCCTTTTTACCGATTCCATCCTGTCGCATGGGGATACCGGCACCGGTGAAAATCCGCGATAAATGCGCGACAAATCCGCCGGCAAATGCAAAGGAAAGTTTGACGCGAGCCATTTGCCTGCGCGCTATGGCACACTTCGCGTCTGCGTAATTTCCTTGCACCGGGCGGCCGGATTCCGCCCCATCCTGCCATGCCGCGTCAGACTGCCCGTTCGATCAGCCACGCCACGCCGAAGATCGCCGCGACGATCGTGTTGTCGTGCGCGCTGCACGGGTTCGCGCGGGCCGACTGCCTCGACGACGCGGCCACGTTCCAGAAAGTGAGCGTGAGCCTGTTGCGCGGCATCGCGCAGGTCGAATCGGGGATGAATCCGAACGCCGTCAACACCAACACGAACGGCACCGTCGACATCGGCCTGATGCAGATCAACAGCACCTGGCTGCCGACGCTCGCACGCGAAGGCATCACGCGGGAAAGCCTGTTCGATGCGTGCACCAACGCGTACGTCGGCGCGTGGATCCTGTCGCAGAACATCCGCCAGCTCGGCGCCAACTGGAACGCGATCGGCGCGTACAACGCCGCGTCGCCCGACAAGCGCCTCGCGTATGCGCGCAAGGTCTATGATGCAATCCGGACCATGCCGGATTCGCCGGATACTCCCATGCCCATCCTTCCGCCCTCCTTCACGCCGCCGCAACAGGTGCAGGCGTACAACCCGTTCGCCAGCCTGAGCGTGTCGGCACCGCCGGTCGCACGGCCCCGCACGCTCGCGCCTGCCGCGCCGCCGCCGCAACCGCAAGGCGGGCCGGCCGGCCCGGCCGGCACGTACAACTTCGGCTGGACCGTCACGGGTGCCGACCAGGCCAAGCCGACCCAGGTGTTCGACGACGGCGCGCGGATCTACGTGCAGTTCAGCGACATGAAGCACGTGCCGGCGATCTTCACCGAGACGTCGTCGGGCCGCGTGCTGATGTCGTGGGAACTGCAGTTCCCGTATGCCGTTCTGACGCGTCCCGCGCAAACGTTGATCTTCCAGCTCGGGTCGTTCGAGGCGCGCGCGCAGCGCGGCGCGCCGGGGGCGACCGCTCAGGCGGGCGCGGCAGCCGCAGCGGGCACGCAGCGTTCGGGGGCGACGGCCGCCACGGCAGCGACGGCGACGGCGACGGCGACGGCAGCGCCCGCATCCAGACACACCGCCAATGCAGCGGCCAAGCGCACCGCATCGGCCGATGCGCTTTGGTATATCGACACGGCGTCCACGTCGGGTTCGGCGGCAAACTCGAGTCCGGCCAATACGGCGACGGCATCGACCGCATCGAACACGCCTGCGACGTGGCCCACCGCAGTGACGTCGAACACGCCGCCGCCGGTTGCGACACCTCAGGTGCCCACCGCGACGAAGCCGGGCGCACGCGTCAGCACCGACGCGCTCTGGTACATCTCGAAGTAACGCTCGGGCCGGCCCGATCCATCACCCGCGCCGCACCCAGATCACCTTGCCGTCGCGAATGCCGAGGTCGCGGCGCTCCGGGCGATAGTCCATCGTGCCCGGCAACGACTGGCCGTCGCGCTCGAGCACGCGCCACAGACAGCCGTCGAGCAGCGCGGCCGCATCGGCCTCGGTCTTGCCGATCAGCGCGTCGTCCGGCGTGGCGTCCGCCTTGCATGCGCTCACGCCGCCCGATGGTGCGCGGTTCGTCACCGCGCCGCCGGCGGTGGCGCTGGGGTGCTTCGTGGTCATGTCCGCACATCCCGCAAAGGTTGCGCTCGCAACCAGTGCTGCGAGCATCGCGATCGTGTTCTTCATCGGTTTCTCCCTGTCGCGGCCCGGCGCAGCAGGTGCGGGATGCGCGCACGCACCGGGCGTTGGATTCATTGGATTCCGCGCGCCACCGGCCGGTAAAGCACCGTATTGCGCGATCCGTTCGAGTCGAATCGGCTCCGCGCAGTCGCCTCGACAGCCAGACGCCGAAGCCGAAGCCGAAGCCGAAGCCGAAGCCGCCTTCATGTTACCGCACCGATCCGCGGCGAAGTCGTGCTCCCCGGACGGGGCGCTGGCGAATCATGCCGGCCGCGTCAGAACTTGTACGTCACGCCGGCCATGCCGTAGTAGTTGCTGCGCGTCTGCACGATCGGGCTGTCGCCGTAGCGTCCGAGCAGCCGCGTGAAGCCGCTGGTCGCATGCACCGACCAGTGCCGCGACACGCCCCAGTTCCATGCGAGCGACAGCGTTGCGCTGTCGACCCCGCCGCTCGTCGAATACGGCCTGAAGCCGCTCGCCGCCGACTGCGCGTCGGTCACGCCGTAGAACGTCTGCATGTAGCGCCCCGTGCCGGCATGCACGCTGCCGGTCACGACAATATCGTGGCGGCCGGCCTTGAATACCGGCACCGCGAGATCGACGTGGCCGGACAAGCCGCGCGACGTATGCGTGACCGGCGCGTCGATCGCGACGCTCAGTTCGCCGCCATCGAGCAGCTGCACGCCCGCACGCATGCCGACGAGCACCGAACCGGGGATCCGGCCCATCCCCTTCAGGTGATCCGAACCCGCCAGGTCGAAACGGTTTTCGTCGGAACGGCCAGCGGCATAGCCGAGCGCCGCCGACACGAACGCCCCGTTCGGCAGGTTCAACCGGTAGCCGGCGCCGGCTGCCGTGTCGATGAACAACCCGTTGCCGAACATCGCGGAGAACGACGGCGCGACGACGGCCCGATACTGGTTGCTGCCCTGGTAGCGCGGAGCGAACCCGCCGCCGAGCGATATCGCGTACTGGTTTTCGGCGTGGGCAACGGCGGCAAGGGTCAGGCCGGCAAGCGGCATGCAATAGCGCAACGAGCGCAGCGAACGGAAGGATGGACTCACGATGTCGAGACAAGAGTGACGGAGCCCGAAGTCTAGGTACGTCGACGCGGCAGCACTGTCCTGAATCTGCGGCAAATGTGTGCTCAATTGTGATCGATTGTTCCCGATTGTCGTATCGCGACCCCGGCGGCCGCCACGCCGGATAGAATTCGCCGGCCGCGCATTCATCGGCATGGAGACGCTGGACGCGCGCATCCGAGGAGAACATGAACGACAATCCGCTCAAATACCGTGTGCTGCTGATCGAGGACGACGACCGCCTCGCGCAGCTCGTGCGCGAATATCTCGACAACTATGAATTCGCGGTGACGGTCATACGGCGCGGCGATCTCGCGGTCGCCGCGGTGCGCGAGCATCAGCCCGCGCTCGTGATACTCGACCTGATGCTGCCGAATCTCGACGGGATGGAAGTCTGCCGGCGCATTCGCGCGTTCACCAACGTGCCCGTGCTGATCCTCACCGCGCGCGCCGACGTGTACGACCAGGTCGCCGGCCTCGAAACCGGTGCCGACGATTACGTGACCAAGCCGATCGAGCCGCGCGTGCTCGTCGCACGCGCCCGTGCGCTGCTGCGCCGCGCGCAGCCTGCCGCGTCCGAACCGGCGGCCGACACGCAGCCGCACGCCCTCGTGTTCGGCGAGCTGACGATCTCGCCGCCGAACCGCACGGTCACGTGGCGCGGGGAACTCGTCGACCTGAAGACCACCGAGTTCAACCTGTTGCTGATCCTCGCGCGAGCGGCGGGCACCGTGCTGAGCCGCGACGACATCCTGAAGCAGTTGCGCGGCATCGAATTCGACGGGCTCGACCGCTCGGTCGACTCCGGCATCTCGAAGCTGCGCCGGCGCTTCGAGGACGCTTCGTCGGAGCCGCAACGGATCAAGACGATCTGGGGCCGCGGCTACCTGTTCAGCCCTTCCGCGTGGGACGACTAAATGCTGCGCCCGTTGATCAAGCTGTACCTCATCGTGATCCTGTGCTGTGCCGCAGCGATCGTGTTCATTCAATGGTCGTTCGACAGGATTTTCTACGAGCGCGTGGCGCAGGCGCAGCGCAACGCGCTGACCACTTACGCGTTCGTGCTGAACGATTACCTCGAACGCCATCCGGGCGGCAAGCGCAGCCTCGCGCTGCGTGAACTCGCGCAGCACGGCAACGAGCGATTCGGTTTCGTGACGATGGCCGACGCCCGTGCGCAACTGCGCGGCGCGCCGCTGCGCGATCTGGACGCCGGCCGGATCGCGATCAGTTTCGACCGCCGGAACTACTACATGCCGCTCGCGGACGGCTCGGTCCTGCACGCCCGCCCGATCGCACCGGCCGACCTCGACATCCAGATCTACGCATACGGGATGACCGCACTCGCGGCACTGTTCGCCGTCGCGCTGTGGACCTCGTATCACTGGCGCGACCTGCGCAAGCTGCAGGCCGCCGCGCACGCGTTCGGCGCGGGCAACCTGTCGACGCGCGTGAAGCTGTCCGGGCGCTCGAACATCTATGCGCTGTCGCAGCAGTTCAACGACATGGCCGAGCGGATCGAGGCGTCGATCAAGCAGCAGCGCGAGATGATGCACGGCATCTCGCACGAGCTGAAGACGCCGCTCGCGCGCCTCGAATTCGGGCTCGCGCTGCTCGCCGAATCCGACGAAAGCGGCCGCATGCGCGAACGCCGCGACGAACTGCGGCGCGACGTGCGCGAACTCGACGAGCTGGTGACCGAGCTGCTGACGATCGGGCGGCTCGAACAAGGCGCAAGCGAACTCGCGCCGATGGACGTCGCCGTCGATGCGCTGCTCGACAGCGTGGCCGGCAACGTCGCGAACGACATCGCCGACCGCGGCCTCACGCTCGGCGTGTCGACGACCGGCGCGCCCGCCACCCACGTGTGCGATCCGAAACTCGTCGCACGGGCGCTGCTGAACCTGATCCGCAACGGCGCACGTTATGCGTCGCGCACCGTCCTGCTGTCCGCGACGCACGACGCATCCGGCGCGCTGGTGTTGAGCGTCGACGACGACGGTCCCGGCATCCCGGTCGCCGAACGCGCGCGTGTGTTCGAACCGTTCCAGCGGCTCGACTCGAGCCGCGACCGGCAGACCGGCGGGTTCGGGCTCGGGCTCGCGATCGTGCGCCGTGTCGCGCTCGTGCACGGCGGCGACGTGCGGCTCGAGGATTCGCCGCTCGGCGGCGCACGCTTCGTGATTTCGTTGCCGGCGCGGGCATTGCCGGAATTCCTCGGCGACACGCCACCGCGCACGGAGCACTCTCGCATCTAAACACTCTCTCCCGGGGCCGGCCGCCGCGCCGCTCGATCGGTGAATGCGCGGCAACCGTCGCCTTCACACCTGTCAGTGCTCCTGATCATGCCGCAAATGGTAGCGGCACGCCGCGCCCGGTCGCGCCCGCATGCCGTTCGATGAACGAGAACACTATGTTCTGTCCGCGCGCGCTACGCACCGACGCGCGAATCGCATAAGCTGACGACACTCGCCGGCACCCGAATCCGGCGAATCGCCAGGCGCGCGCCGCGTCGAGGTCGCGCCGCACCGTCGCGCTTCGATCGTCGCGGCACCGCACCGCAGCAGAATCGCATCGCGTCCGCACGACGGGGCGGCGCGATCGTGATCCCCAGCCGCCCACCACCCTGATCTGGAGAG